>JAMOPD010000073.1 GCA_027064745.1 Thermococcaceae archaeon | reverse complement strand
TAAATCAGGAATGTAAAATACTATCGGTCTGTTGAGGAGCAGGTAATCAAAGTAAACTGATGAGTAGTCAGTGACCAAGATATCAACCGCCGGGAGGATGTCATACAATGTTAAAAAGCGTGATAGGAGCTCCTCGTTTTTAATAATTTTTATATGGTCAGATTCATACTTCTCGAAAAGCTTCTCGTCATGGGGATGGGGCTTGACTATAAAGAGAACGTTATTTTGGGAAAGGAAGTCTCTGAACTTGGAGTTGTTGATGAGCTCCAACGAAATCCGAGAAGTTGCCTTGGAGTCATAGTCCCTGAACGTGGGAAGATACATTATTGTTTTAGTGTACTCGGTTACATCAGCTCCCAAGATCTGGGAGAGATTCTCCATTGCTTTCTGGGAAGGCATGAACAGGGCATCACAGCGAGGTTGCCCTAGTGGGATAAATTTTGAGACCTTGATACCTAGCGAGAAGGAGAATATTAACGAAGAAAACTTTGATGTTGAGATGAAATAATCAACTGTTGGAAATAGGTTACCAATTGTCTTCAGGGGTATTCCATGCCAGAGTTCAATCGCTATCTGATTACTCGACTTCCACAGAGGAGGCCCGTTTGCGGAGACAAAGTACTTAGCGGACGATATCACCCGAAGCAGTTTTCGTTTGTCCCCCCTGTAAATGGCATGTCCTCCAAAAGTCTCAACTCTTCGCTTTCCTTCCATGCTATTTACAATCCATATGCACTCATATTCTTCACATACGCCAAGCTCTATAGCTTTTTTATACAGGTAAAAGGGATTATCATTGAAATCAACAGTGGAGTAGAAGAGGATAACATTCCTTTTAGGGAGAAATCTATTAATTTTTGAAAACAACCTGTAGAGAATGGTTTCAATATTCATCTGACCACCTCTTCATATATTTTCAAAATTTCTTTGACTATTTTTGAATTATCAAACTGATTTCTCCATTTAAGAGCGTTCTGAGAAAGTCTTTCTCTAAACTCCTTGTCTTTCCACAGTTTTAGTATAGCCTCCTCTAAGGCCTTAGGGTTTTTGGGAGGAATCATCAAAACATCTATCTGATCTTTTAAAATTCGAGGTGTATATCCCACGGATGTCACAATGGAGGGAAGTCCCATTGCCAGTGCTTCTTGAAGTGTTGTGGACCAGATATTTTCAACAGGGGACAGAGCAACGAACGCATTAGAAAGGGCATACCATACTTCAGTATCACTTCTGGGTCCGATGATATAAAGGTTCTCCAAGCCATATTTTGTCTTCTCTTTGATGCATCTCCTAAGTAAGGCTCCACCTCCAACCATTATAAACGCTATTTCCTCATTTTTCCTGAGGAGCTTCGCCGTTTCAACGAAAGTCAAGGGATCCTTGTCCCAATCCACCCTCGCGAGGAATAGAACAGCAAATCTGTTCTCAATCCCGAGGGACTTTCTCATTTCGGCAGCCCTTCTTTTAAGCTCGCCGCTAAAGGGGTTAAACCGTTCCAAATTAATCCCTTTGTATATGAACTTTATTTTATGCCTCAGCTGAGGGTAAGAAGAGAGAAGTAAATCCCTAAGCTCCTCATGATGAGTTAGAATCACATCGGCTTCCTTGATTACCTCATCAAGTTTAAGTCTAAGAAAGGTATTATCAAAGCTTTGGAGATAATTAGTCAATGGAATTCTAACATCGTCTCCATGAGCTGTAACGACAACGGGAGTATCAAACTCTTCTCCAAGTTTTATCCCAGCGTATCCGCTCGGCCACGTAAAGTGGGCATGAATTAGATCGAACTCCAGTTTCTCACGCTTGATAACCCGCATAGCGGCTTTGAAGAAGTTGTCACCGAGGCGTTTTCTAAAGTAACCAATAGGGGCATGGAAGAACTTTGGAAAGAACACCATAATGTTTTTGTAGTTATAATCAGAAAGAGCCCTGTTGACACCGAGGGGTTGAGGAGAAATGACGTATATCTCCTCAAAGTACTTGGAGAGCTCATCAACTTGTTCTTTAACAAATATGCCACCCAGAGTGTTCAGATTTTTGTCCGGATAAGAGTTAGCTATAACGAGTAATCTACGATCCTTCAAATCATGAGTTTCCATCGATCCACCTCCTGAGCCAGAGCTCAAGGATTATAACTTTCCAAAGCTCTTGGGAATGATTTTTCTTCCCACTGTAATGTTCCTCCAGCATTTTCTTTATAACATCAGCTTTCCAGTACCTTCTTTTCCTAAAGCTGTCAGATTCTATTATTGATCTGGCAAACTTATAGCCAATCTCTGTTCTCAGCATATCCTCATCAGGGGTTGCAAATCCTATTTTGCTTATTCTGGTTCTTATATCCTCGGGCAGGATGCCTCTTAAGGCTTCCCTTAAAATCTTCTTTGTGATTCCTCTTTCCAGTTTGGCCTCGGCAGGTAAAGAAAGAACGTATTCTACAAGCTCGTGGTCACAGAAAGGAACCCTGCTCTCAATACTCCACCTCATTGAATTTTTGTCCTCAAACCTAAGAAGATGTGGGAGAGAATAGTATGTCTCAGCAAGGAGTAAAGCTTCATTCAAGCTTTTAATAGACCATTGAAGTTCTTTGGATTTCCTGTTTTTGTATCTTTCAACGAAGTTATCAGCCAGATATTTAAAACGCCGTCTCCATAGGGCCCGCCTTATAAATTTCGGGGATAGGTACAGTATCATATTCAAGAGCGGACTCCAAGATTTGTGAATTTTATGGTAGGCCAAAACTTCTTTAGCGAGCTTTATCCATTTAAACTTCCTAAAGAGCTCCGCAAAGTAGTATCCGAAGAAGTAGTGATAACCAGCGAGTATTTCATCGCTTCCCTGTCCATCAAGTAAAACCTTCATCCCATTCTCGTTTGCGAGTTTCATAACTCTATACTGACCATAGATGCTGAGGGTGGAAAAAGGCTCCTCCTGAGTATATATAAGATCCTCAAGATCCTTGAGTATATCTTCCGCAGTAAATGTAGTTGTGTATCGTTTAACCTTACATTTTTGAACAACACTCTCCTGGTATTTACTCTCATCAAGCTTGAAACCTGGGAAGATTAGGGAAAAAGTCTTTATCTCCCGGTTCTTCTCAAGCTCTCTCATCATACACACGATGCTTGAGCTGTCGAGTCCTCCGCTTAAGCACGAACCAACAGGAACATCCGCTATCAAGCGCCTTTTAACAGCCTTTTTGAAAAGTTCCCTAAAGGTTGCTGGATCTTCCTCAGCTTTCCCCAATTTTCCCAACCGCTCATGCAGGTCATAATATTTAATACTCCGGAGTTCTCTTGTCCTAAGGTTAAAAATGGCATTGTGCCCTGGCATTAGTCTTTTTATTCCCTTAAAAAAGGTGTCCTCGGTATGATCAAGTAAGTTGTAGTAAAGGAAGTCAAATATAACGGCATCGTTCGGCTCTCTTTTAATCTTGTGTTTTAGTATGGCTTTGATTTCTGAGCTGAAGATGATGTTCCGCCCATCATAATAATAGTATAAGGGTTTTATTCCAAACCGATCCCTGCTCAAGAAGAGTAACTTCTTAGTCTTATCATAAATCGCGAACGCCCACATGCCATTAAACCTCTTAACACAATCAAAACCCCACTCCAAGTAAGCGGCAAGAATCACCTCAGTATCAGTATTCGAATTAAACG
>JAMOPD010000072.1 GCA_027064745.1 Thermococcaceae archaeon | reverse complement strand
GAGACAAGATTTCAGAGAAGGTCAGCTTTGACCCGAGCTCAATAACGGTAAAAGTCCTCGGAAGGTCAGTTACGAAAAAATATAAGGCCTCAAAGACTGCAATTGTTTACCCTTACTCCTCAAAGTACATCTGGGTTAAGGGAACCGTTCACTACATCTACCAGAAAGAGTACTACTGCTCCCTCTACTGCGAGCCAACCGGAAACGAGAGGTACTTCGTGAAAATAGATGATTTTGACACCAGTTATTATAATGGGATATACCATATTAAAACCTGTGAAACTCGTGGAGAACCACCTTACAGCATTCCAAGCCGCTGGGTTGAGGAGACTGGAGCAGTTTATAATAACAAGGCGGATATTGAGGACTTTTACAGTGAAATTTACGTGGGAACTGAAGGAGAGGGCTTTAACATTGGAGTTCCCCTTGGAGCCCTTATAAGCTTCCTTGGTCCGGAAACGGCACCAGCCTGGCTTAATGTATTGGTGACTGGCTTCAGCCTTGAGGATTACGTTAATTACGCAGTTTTGGGACATGTAGAGAGTACTAACGGAGCTCACCTGCACTTCAAGGGGATGAAGAGCGCTTATGAGATGAAGATTCCGATAGCGCACCACTGGTACGGCGACACTTATGGGAATACGCCAGTTCCCATAGGATTTTACATCGAAGCCTCCCGGTAGTTTTTAATTTTTATGAAGCTTCCCAACCTTGAAAACCTTAAACAGGAAGTAACGAGCAAAGAACGCTACATAATGAGTACAGATATAAGGCCAGATTATGAAATATGTTGAAGGTCTAGAGCCAAATCCTGAGGCTAACTGGTATGGATGTATTCATAACTTTTGGCCAGCATTGGTTTATATTTGGCATGAAAGCTGTTAAGGTGGGAGAAAATGAGACTTAAATTTGTTTTTGTATTTTTCTTTTTTCTTTATTGAGTTTAAATCCATTATACGTCCAAACTGGGTGGATGGGAACCGAGTTATTCATAGTTTCGGAGGCGAGTGAGGCAGTTTGATGAGGATGCCCTCTTCTACCTCCGGTCGAGGGGCATCGACAGTGACGAGGCGATGAGCCTCTTCGTCCACGGCATTGGTCCGGCAGTCACCTCGAAAGGATTATGAATGAAGCCGTGGAAGTTTTGAACCCTCTCCTTGGTTGGCTTTTCTTTTACTAATGCATACCCTCGGGATAACCTGTGGAAGTGTCTGATAGTAAATCCAGTATAGGGCAGTCTAACCTATCCTGACGGTGTTCCAAAAATATTATATAACATAGAAAGCTTCATAAATATCATAACGAATGGGAGGGCTTAACCATGGTATCTCCAAGTCCACCCCCAATAAGAGGAGGGTGGGGAAATTATAGGGAAACTCTTGATATACAGTTAGTACCTGTTGCTGTGGAGACTGCCAAAGCCGCTATGGGCATGTTTACTGCGGGGTTACCCATAATAAGAAGAGGACCAGGAGGGGAGGTTCACGCTGATGTTCCCGTGATGTATATGAACTTTGCTATAGACCGAATACACTATGATCCGTATTCAAAGAGGCCTTCTCCTAAAGGCAGACCTGTGAGGGCATGGGGAATTGAAATAAATCCACAAGAAGTTCAGCAAATAATTAATAATGTGCTAAAAGAGGCGTATATTATTGAAGCGGCAGAATTTAGAGACCCTGAAGACGCTTGGGCAATTCCAATAGCTTGGAATGGTTTGATAATAATGCACGTTAAAGTCTCCTACGATGGAAAGGAAATAATTCCAGATTATGGCCTTACAGAGGAGGTAAGGAGATACGTTATTTAACCTTAGGGGATTAAGTCAGGTCTTAATATCATACGCAAAAAGAGAATGGTTTTTAACTTTGTTAATTCTACTTTACGCAGTCCTTCTTTTAATGGACCATTCGTTGCTTAGAAGGACTCTAAAAATTGTGGATTATGAGAGTTTGGCAGCTATAATATCTCTTTTTATGCTCTCTAGAGGGCTTGAATTATCAGGTATTTTCAACAGAGTTGCTCCAAAAATAATAATGTTATCCAATGGTTCAGAGAGTCGGCTTCTCATATCCATGATAATCATTGTAGCATTGTCCTCCTCGATAATAATGAATGATACTGCAATGTTTATATTTATACCTTTGATTCTCATGATATCCAAAATAGCTCAAATGAATGTTACAAAAGCAGTGACTCTAATTGCAATCTCAGCAAATGTGGGGTCTGCTTTAACACCTATAGGCAATCCTCAGAATATCATCATCTGGAGAACTTACGGAATTCCTGTTCATGAGTTTGTGGTGAATATGGTGCCTTATGTTTCTGTGTGGATTGTTCTTCTACTTTTGTTTGCCTATGTAACCAGAACCACAGAACCTATCCGTACTTTTACAATGCCCAAAATTAGAGTCAATAGATTGTTATTAGCCACATCTCTAACATTGCTTGTTATGGATGTTATACTTATCCAATTGGGTTATGCATTCATAGGACTGCTCATAACCTCTGGTGTATTGCTAGTTGTTGGCCGTGAAACCATTTTATCCCTTGATGTCGTTCTAATAGCAATATTCGCTCTAATATTTGTAGATTTCAGGGAACTATCTTATATTATGGCTTCTCATAAAATTATGCCCTCTCAGATAAACCCCATGATGAGTGTTATAATGTCAGCTGGATTGAGTCAGATGATAAGTAATGTGCCAGCAACGGTTCTTTTAACTTCGTCTGTTAAACCAGAGTGGATGCCTCTCACTGTGGGAGTTAATCTTGGAGGGACAGGAATAATAATAGGTTCATTAGCCAACTTTATAGCGGTTAGGATTTCTGGTATTAGTTTGAAAGACTTTCATAAATATTCTCTTCCATATTTCATGTTTGCATTTTTATTCACCCTCGTACTTGTACTCTTGTTGTTTTAATTAGACCAATTAACCCCCAAAATGTTTCTGAATCGTGAGGCTTATAATAACATTTGCACAACTGTTCAAATATAGGTGAAGAAAACGACCGAGGTCTGCA
Source organism: Thermococcaceae archaeon (assembly GCA_027064745.1). Taxonomy (GTDB): domain Archaea; phylum Methanobacteriota_B; class Thermococci; order Thermococcales; family Thermococcaceae; genus Thermococcus. The sequence goes on along the minus strand of JAMOPD010000072.1, from coordinate 669 downwards.
AGGTGTATGAAGAGCATCTAAACAAAATCCTTGAAGCTCAGGTAAAACTGCCAGGAGATGAAGCAATTTTAGAACTGGCGGACTTCTTCGACGCCCTTGGAAATCCCACCCGGCTTAAAATCCTGCTCGCACTCATGGAGGTCGGTGAACTCTGCACCTGCGACCTCTCGGCTATCTCCCACCAGCTCCGCATCCTCAAGGATAGGAAGATAGTCGCCTACCGCCTCGATGACGAGCACATCAGGGAAATCTTAAAAATTGCATTGAAACACATGGAAGAATAACGTCATGCCAAAAAAGCTCAGGTTGACTGCGTGAGCTGGTGGAGATGCTGAAGCCCAGTCCCTCAACGGTAAAGGAGCATTTGAGGAAGGACTGAAGAGGCTCCTTGATGAGTCTCTCAAATAACTACACATGTGCAGGGGTAACTATAACTACTTTGACGTCTTATTTTAACTTGGTGAAAACATGCCGGTGATTGAGGTTGCGAACGTTAAGAAGTATTACAGCGATGTTAGGGGCGTTGAGAACCTGACCTTCGAAGTCGAGGAGGGCGAAATCTACGGCTTCCTCGGGCCGAACGGGGCCGGAAAGACGACAACGGTGAAAATCCTCGTGAAAATCTTGAGGAACTACACTGGAGAGGTCAGGGTGCTTGGTAAGGATTTG
>JAMOPD010000071.1 GCA_027064745.1 Thermococcaceae archaeon | reverse complement strand
AGTGTGTCCAGCAACTGCAAACACAATTTCAAAGATAGCATGCGGGATTGACGATACCCCAGTAACAACCGTTGTTACAACAGCTTTTGCCCATACACCGATAATGATAGCCCCTGCTATGCATTCAAGCATGTATGAACATCCAATAGTGAGGGAGAATATAGAGAAGCTCAAAAAGCTTGGTGTCGAGTTTATAGGGCCAAAATTCGAAGAAGGCAAAGCAAAAGTTGCCAGCATTGACGAAATCGTTTACCGCGTTATTAAAAAGCTCCACAAGAAGGACTTGAAAGGTAAGCGGGTTTTAGTCACAGCGGGAGCTACAAGAGAATACATTGATCCAATAAGGTTCATCACAAACAAAAGTTCTGGAAAAATGGGCGTTGCTCTGGCGGAAGAGGCTGACTTCAGGGGAGCTGAGGTGACTTTAATCAGAACCAAAGGAAGTGTGTCAAGCTTTGTAGAAAATCAAATTGAAGTTGAGACCGTTGAAGAAATGTTACACGCAATAGAAAATGAGCTGATGAGTAAAAAATATGATGTCGTAATCTTGGCAGCTGCTGTCAGCGATTTCAAGCCAAAAGAAAAGGCTGAAAAGAAGATAAAGAGCGGACAAACACTCATTTTGGAATTGGTTCCAACCCCAAAGATAATCCAGAGGGTAAAGGAGATACAGCCGAATGTGTTCTTGGTTGGATTCAAGGCTGAATATGGTGTTAGCGAGGAAGAGCTTATTGCTCAAGCAAGAAACCAGATTGAAAAAGCCAAAAGCGATGTTGTAATTGCCAACACTGCAGAAGCCTTTGGTAGTGAGGAGAATGAGGTATACTTTGTGACTTCAAATTCGGTGAGAAAATATCCTCGAATGGAAAAGCGCACTTTATCAGAACAAATTTGGGAAGAAATTATAAAGGTTCTATAACTCATTTTTTCTTTATGTGGATACTGTCAGGATAAGTCGGATTTATTATCAGGCGCCCTCACAGCTTATCCTAACAGCATGTTTATGTGAAACATTTAAGTACTTTTTTCATATAGGTGAAATTATGCAGCTTGATCAGCCAGTTAGATACATTGGGATAACACCCATACAAGCAATAGAGGCTATTCTCATATTGATAGTTGGAGTGTTTTTGACTAAATTAATTGTGGGACTATTCAGAAAAACTTTGAAAAAAACAAAGCTCTCAGAGATTGTTGTTGAGTTTTTAGCTAAGTTTCTGGCTTCTCTCTTGTATGTCATGATAATACTTCTCAGCATTAGTGCTTTGGGAGTTGCAGTAGGTTCAGCAGTTCTGGGTCTTTCTGCAGTAATAGGATTGGTTCTGGGTTTTGGCATGCAGGATACCCTCACAAATTTGACAGCGGGAGTATGGTTAGCTGCATTTAGGCCTATAGATATTGGAGAGGTAGTTACCGTTGCAGGTCAAACTGGAAAAGTAGAGGACATAGGCGTAATGGCCATAAAACTTCTCCAGCCTGATAACACTGTTGTAACCATCCCTAATAAACTCGTATGGGGCAGCGTAATAGTAAATCATACCCGAATGAAAACTAAACGAGTTAGTGTGGATATAGGGATTGCATATGGATCTGACTTGGATAAAGCCATAAAGTTGGCAGTAGAGCTAATGGAAAATCATCCAAAGATTTTAAAGAATCCAGCTCCTTCTGTTGTAATAACTGCCCTTGCAGACTCTTCAATAAATTTACAGCTTAGAGCTTGGGTAAAAACAGAGGAGTATTGGGAGGTCAGAGGCGACTTGATAAAAGGAATATATGAAATTTACATGAAAGAAGGTATAGAAATACCCTTCCCTCAAATGGATGTGCATATTAAAGAAATGCCGTGAACGAGTGATTTTTAAAGCCATGATGTCCTTAAATTTTTCATAGTTGGGTGAAGAGGTAGTGTCAAGATAAGTCAGAGAGCCCGCTCTCACAGCTTATCCCGACAGTATGGGGTGAAGAAAATGGAAATCCGGGAATTTCAGGAGATGATTAGGGAACTCTACTATCACAAAGATTCCAAGAGAGGAATTGATAAAACCTTCCTGTGGTTTGTTGAAGAGGTTGGCGAGCTGGCGGAGGTCATAAGAAAGAATGACAGAGATGGCATGGAGGAAGAGTTTGCGGATGTTTTAGCATGGCTTTCCAGCCTAGCAAATCTCCTCGGAATAGACCTTGAGGAAGCGGCAAAAAAGAAATATCCTGGGGTCTGCCCTTATTGCGGTAAGAATCCCTGTGAATGTGAAGAGCATTAAATTTCCTTTGGTGGCACAAGGATTCCAAACTCCGTTATTACACCTCTCACATATTTCCATGGTGTTATATCAAAAACATATCCCCTGATGAGGAAGTGATTCCTCTTAAATTTTCTTTCAACGATTTCAACTTCTTCAGCCTTAAGCTCTGGATGAATCTTAAAGCTCTCAGCCGCAACGTAAAAAGGAACGCCGCTATCATGACATGCTAATGCAAGGGGATACGTTCCACTCTTATTGATAACAGCTCCATCTTTCGTCACATTGTCAGCTCCAACCAAGGCCAGAGTTGCTTTCCTCACAAATATTCCAATCTGAGCTTCAGTTATAATTTCAAATGGAATTTCGAGCTTCTCAAGCTCTTTAGCTAAAGCTAAGCCCTCATAGTCTGGGGCACTCTCTGTGAGAATTACCTTAAAGCGCTTACCTTTCATCTTTGCTACTTTTAAAATCTCAAAAACTGTTGAAGAGAAAGAGTGTGTGATTATTACCTCGTTTTCATCAATCAGCTCGCTTCCTATGTTGCCGATTTCTCTTTTTGCCTCCTGACCGAGCTTTATGAACTCCTCGGCTTTTGCTCTAACGAACTCTGGATTGTTTGTCAAAGGAATAAAGCGAATCAAGTTGTAGAGAGAAGCCATGCTTGGGTTAACCCCTATTATCTCAGTTCTCATCTCCTTCAAAGCCTCAAAAAGCTCTTCTCCAGTCAAAAGCTCAGCAAGCTTTATGTAAGCTTCGGCACCTCTCTTTGCGAGGTAACTCGCCCCGTGAATTCGTTCAGCTTTCATTTCCTCAATGATTGTCCGGACTTCGTGGGGAAGCATGAAATCACCAGCCTTCCTCAAACCTTATCCCTTTTTCCTCCATGAAGCTTTTAGCCTTTTCTATGATCTCTTCATCTTCACCAAAGAGAATTATGCCAATATATTTTCCAAAGCCTTTCGGTGAGGAGTGAATCTTCACGGGAAAATGCTTTAAAGTTTCATTCAAAATTGGAGCAAGCTTTGACTCATCTGTGATTTCTGCCAGCAGCTTTCTTTGAATGAACTTCCTTTCGCCAAGCTTTGGAAGAACTTCGTTCTCAAGCATAGCTTTCATTTCCCTCGGCATCCCGGGCAGAACAAAGATTTTAACACCTCCATGTTCGATATAAGCTCCCGGAGCAGCACCCTCCCTGTTTTCAAGAGGTTGAGCATTTTCAGGGAGATATGCCATCTTTTTACGTGCTTCATTTAGCTTTGGATCATCTATGAGACCTTTCTCATAAAGCTCGTGGTAAAATTTCTTAATTCTCTTCAAACAGTCTTCCCTCAAAACGAGCTTTTTGTTTAAAGCCTCTGCCACGGCAAGCATTGTAACATCGTCATGTGTCGGCCCCAATCCTCCAGAAATAATCAGTACAGAGGGCTTTCTTGAGAGTATCTCTCTGATTA
>JAMOPD010000070.1 GCA_027064745.1 Thermococcaceae archaeon | reverse complement strand
TCTTTTCATTTTCACTTTCTTGACTCTCCAGAGTTTCCTTGTATTTGTCAATAACACTCCCTTCCCAGAGAGGTATACCACTCTTATACGCACCTCTAATGAGAGCATGGGCACTTATTGGATTCGTTAGGAGGAGAAAAACTGCAATCACAATGGTCTTGGTTATCCAACCCCAGTAAAAACCTTCACCAACAGCCCAGATTCCAGTTCCTATTATAACGCCCAATGAACCAAGTGTGGCACTCTTCGTTGCAGTTTGCATTCTGTTATAAACGTCGGGCATTCTTATCAGGCCTAACGCTGATAGGAAGTAGAAGAACACGCCAAAGAGCACCAGAAGTTCTCCAAGTACTGATACTGCGTTCATATTCCTCCCTCCAGATATCTTGCAAATGCTATCACTCCTAAAAATGCCAGCACTGCATACACAAGTGCCACATCAAGGAATATCATCCTTTTATACTGCAGGGCAAAGAGCACCATTAGCCCTGTGGTGATCGTCGTCATAATATCAACCGCCACAAGCCTATCGACTGTGGTAGGCCCTCTGAAGACTCTGTAAAGGCTGAGAAGTGTTGCTATTGCTATTAATGCAAGATAAATGTTGATACCTATCATCCGAAGATCACCTTCAGAAATTTTTCAAAGGGCTTTGTTATGTTTTCAGAAGCACCCTCAACAGTGGAATCTTTAACATCAATCCAGTGAATGAAATATCTATCATCAATAACATCAAGAGTTATCGTTCCCGGCGTTAGCGTGATTGAATTTGCTAGGCTTAATTTACCCACATCACTTTTGAGGATAGTTCTACATTCAACAATTCCTGGATTTATAGGCCTTTTTGGGTGAAGGACTCTGTAGGCCACATCCAAGTTGGCCATTATCATTGCCCAGAGGAAGTAAGGTATATAGGCGGCTGCATATACAATTCTTCTGGGATGAAGGTTTGCAAGTCCGCTGGTAGTGAAAAGTTCATAGGTAAATGCTGCAACGATTAAAGAGAGTATGAATCCAATTTCAAGTTCTTGAGTGTCAAAGCTGCTTGTTAAGAACAGCCAGATAATAAACAGCACAATAACCGTGTATAAATACCTGCTAATCTTGCTCGCTTCTTCCATTTATCAACCCTCCAGCGTGTAAAGCTAGTTCTTTTTAGGTTGGGTGAATTTAATCTTTGGTTCTAAATAAATGTTTATAAACTTTATTAACTAAGAACAAAGGTTTAAAACCTTTGGTTAAAATAAAATCCCCAAAAATGTTCTCTATTGTTAAAAAGCGTTCTGGAAGGCTCAAGATTAGTGAGGTTATAATACTTTTTGCCCTCTACACGATACTGCCAAGATAAGTCTCACAGGTTGTCCTGACAGTATGCTCTACACCAGACTGATAATGTAAAACCAAAGGTTGTCAGAGAATAAAAGAAGAGAATCATGAGTAGATATCATTCAGTAAATAGAAATTCTCTTGACTCCCTCAAGCTTTGAAAGTTCATTTATTAATTCTCCAGGGATTGGTCTTTCTGTTATTATTGTTAAAGTTGCCTCTGGATATAGCTCGGGATCCTCGGCAACAACTTGGATTATGTTTATTCCTCTGTTGGCAATCTTTGTGGCTATCTTGGCCAGAATACCAATAGCCCTCGGTTCGGGTTCAATTTCAATGACACCATAGCCCACATGTCTCCCGACGAACTTCATGTGCACAGTGGGTTCAAGGTTTGTATATATCTCCTTCAGCTCAGGTATCTTGAGTATCATTGCCACGGTCTCTTTAACAACTCTCCTGTCAACATCAAGGGCCTTCGCTATCTTGGTGTAAGGTACCTCTATATTCCCTGCTTTTATCTTCATGTCATCGGAAACCCTCAGACCGTACTTCAGGAGCGTTTTAGCTATTTGCTTCCTTACAGGATATTCATCAAAGTGGTGCTCAATTTCTCCCCACATAGTATCACCCTATACACATTAGTCCAGCACTAGACTATTGCATTCACTGATATTAAAATGTTTCCATGTAGTCATGCATGCTGTTAGGTAATTGTGATGTGCTTGGTAATTATGTAATTTTGTTACTCTTTTTAAAGCATTGTTAGGCTTTATTCAACAACATATGAGCATGAAACCAAAAGATTATATCATGAATTTTAATTTATAAATTTTAATCCTAATCCTTTTAAAATTCCACGCAAAGCGACGACTATGATTGAAGTGATATTCCCACATACAGAGTTTCATGATTTGGGCGAGAAAATCAGACTAGTGTGGAGAGGCACACTTTATGCTGATTTTGAGAAGGATGAATTAATAAGAGCAATAAAAAGAAAGTATCGTGTTTCTCCAGAGATAACAGCTGGGGATGGCAAGCTAGTTATTAGCACGGATTTCAAGGATATGGAGAAGTACATAGCCATCTACATCCAGAACAACCTCGGTGCTCTCTTGAGAAACCGCTACACGGAAAGAAAGGTCATCTACATCCATGAGGGTATGGACGTTCCACTCCTCGGTTACAATGCCTTCGGTCTGATTGACAGGGGGACCAACCTCATTCAGGTCCGCGGTGTGAGTGGCTGCAACCTCAGCTGCGTGTTCTGCTCCGTGGACGAGGGGCCCTACTCGAGAACGAGGAAGCTCGACTACGTGGTTGACGTTGACTACCTCATGAAGTGGTTTGACGATGTTGCTAGGATAAAGGGCAAGGGGTTAGAGGCCCATCTGGACGGGCAGGGAGAGCCCCTTATCTATCCCTTCCGTGTCGAGCTCGTTCAGGCCCTTCGGGAGCATCCCCACGTTTCTATCATCTCAATGCAGAGCAACGGAACTTTGCTTACTGACAAGCTCGTTGAGGAGCTGGCGGAGGCGGGCCTCGATAGGGTTAACCTCTCCGTCCACTCCCTCGACCCCGATAAAGCCAGAATGCTCATGGGAATGAAGAGCTACGACCTTGAGCACGTTCTCGACATGGCGGAGGCGCTGATAAACGCGGGAATAGACGTCCTCCTCGCCCCGGTCATAATCTTCGGGGTAAACGACGATGAGGCCGAGGCCTTCATAGAATTCGCCAGGAAAATAGGCGCCGGAAAGCGCTGGCCGGCACTCGGCTTCCAGAACTACATACCCTACAAGTTCGGCAGGAACCCGACGATAGCAAAGCTCGTTCCATTCAAGGACTTCTACGCATGGCTCAGAAAACTTGAGGAGAAGACCGGAATGAGGCCGCTCGTCCTGAAGCCGAAGCACTTTGGCATGGAGAAGCGGGAGTTCATTCCTTTAGCCTTTCGTCCAGGCGAAATCGTCAAGGCGGAGATAGTTCTTCCCGGAAGGATTCAGGGCGAGATGCTGGCAAAGGCTAGGAACAGACTCATTGAGGTCATAAACACGGACGCCCAGATCGGCCACAGGATAAAAATAAGGATAGTCCGTACCAGGCACGGCATCTACATTGGCACGCCGATTTAACACGCACCTTTTTCTCGATGAACGGCATCAGCAGTGCGAGTACGATGAAGAATAGTACCCCTTCCACGCAACCGCCAGCATCACCACCGCCACCAGGGCCGTGGCTCGCTGTACTTCATGTCACCCACTCATCACCACTCCAATGTCGAATTTATAAATTTTTGAACATCGTTCAAATTTAACTCCAAAAAGTTTAAATCACATGAGGGTGTTACTTCATTGGGGAAGAAAATGAAAAAGGTATACCTAG
>JAMOPD010000069.1 GCA_027064745.1 Thermococcaceae archaeon | reverse complement strand
TCGAGCCTTACCCACTTCGTGTTGGCCCTTTCAGAAATCACGCGGGCGCTTTCCTTGGGGATGTTGCCGAGCTTTGCGTGGGCCCTCGCCAGAGCGGCTTCGACGTCGAGGAGCTTTTGAAGCTTGTTCTCCTCGTCCCAGATTTTTCTCATCTCCTCGCTTCCGTAGCGATAGTCAATGGGATGAACGGCCATTGTATCACCACACAGGTGTAAGTATTTGAGTTTAAAAAGGGTTTGATTTAACATTCTTGTGCCAAGAATGAAATGGAAAGCATAACGCTCACTTTACCAGCTTTCGAATCAGCTCCTCAGTTAGGTTTTTTCCGCATGCGTATCCCAGTTTTCTTTTTCTTGAGTAGCTTATCAAGATGCCCTTTCCGTGGTAGAATACGATGTCATCGTCCCAAGCGTTTCTTTTTAACTCTTTAATTGCTTTTTCATTGAGTTCGCCTCTAAAGACTATGCAGATCCCGTCTTTACACTCCAAGGCTTCTGTTTTTTCTGGCCAAAGGAGGTTAAGCCTCAAGGCGTAGTTTAGAACTTCCTCCTGAAGCTCTACACTTGGGAGAACCCCCTTGGAGCGGTTGTGCTGTAGGATCATCATAAGCCCCTTGTTAACGCCCACAGCGGCGGATCGTTGTGCTCGTAATCCGCACCGAGGTTAATGTACGGGTTCGCATAGAGGAATTCGGGAATCCTGCGCTTCCACATCATGAACTCGGCAATTCTCGTCAGTCTAATTATTCTGTTAGAGATAACCCTGTAATCCTCGGGCCATTTTATGTCGTTGCCCCACTTGAGGTTCACGCGTTTGAGCTTTCCAAGCCATACATCCTCGCTGAGCCTCGTCTTGAACAGGTCGTTCTCTTTCGCAAATTCGTGTGCCTTTAGAAAAATCTCGTAAGCTTCCTTTACGAGCTTAAACTTTCGCATGGCGAAGTTGTAAACTACCCCCTCGCTCAGGTTCCAGATTACCTCTTGAAGGGAGCCTATTAAATCTTCAGCCTCTCCCCTCTCGATTTTTTCCTATTCTTCCTTTGCCCTCTCGTGGAACTTTTTGCCTTTCTCCCCGAATTCCTTCAGCGTTTTCTGATACTCCTCCCAGTAATCGGTCTCTTTAGGTTTGGAAAGCTTGTTCAAGGCCTCCATGAGTTCTTCCGGAACATCATAACCCCGAGATTCAAAATACTCCTTAAGAGTGAGGAGAACTTCCTTGTAAATTGGGCTTCCACGGAGGATAGTGAGAGCCTTAGAGAATGTCTCCCGCGGGATTGGAGCGGAATTTTTCATAAAGGTCCAGAGTTCGTGGAGTGCCTCGGCCCTTTGGAGAGGATAGTAAACCTCTGGATCTATGGTTAGGCTTAAAGAACGCTCCCTGCTAAGTTTTTTGAGCTTTTCAAGAGCATCCCACGCTTTTTCCATATTTTTGGTATCTCCAAGTACAAAAAACAGTTCAAAGGCACGAGAGAAATCCCTTGTCAGTTTGAGGATGTGGTAACCAATCTTTGCATCCTCTATCTCGCCTGAAAGAAGCTGTTTCATATATAACCTCGCAAGGCTAAACTCGGGCCCTATAGTTGCAATCTGCATTTCAAGAGTTATTTTTGGACTTCCTGCGATTGGGGGGTTTTAGGGACTTCTATCTCCTTAAGGATATCATCGGATACCTTTCCCTTCAGATGCTTTCGGAGGACTACAAAAACATCATTCGGGAAGACAGGATATGGTGCCTTGGACAACTCTTTCAATTTCTCCAAGTCTTCATTGGAAATCTCGTTTTCACCCCGTATAACCGGAAGCATCCTGCAGAGGAGCCTGACGAGTTCATAGTATGAGGCATGAGATTGATTTACATAGTCTTTCACGTTTTTTCCGTTGCTCTTTAGATACTCTTCAAGACGCTGGAGGTAGGAGCATGCCTCTGAGCAGAGTTCCCACTCTTCCGCACCAAAGAATCCTATAATCGCTTGAAAAATGTCTTCAATAATCCCGTATAATGGGTAATTCGCTTTTCCGCTTAAAATTTCATCAATCTTGAGCTTCGTGGAGGCATAGTTAGACAGTATTGCCTGCATTTGTATGGTTTGCATGTGCATTTTTACCACCTGACCATGAATGAATGCCACGTAAAGATTTGAGCCTTTCATTCTATAAACGGAAACTATGCCCGGCTGGCCTTCCAGATTGCGGTTGTATCCATCCCGAATTAATGTGGTGACCCTGAAGACGGTGGTTCCTTTTGCTTCCCATTTGGTCAAATCTGAAGGGATCTTTGGAGGGATTTCTGTGCTTTTTACATAAATAAAATCAGGCCCTTTTGCGTTTGATCTCGGTGTTATGTTGAGGATGGAAGGGCCATATGCTTCGGGTTTTATTATTGCGAGATATGCTACGGCTTCTCCTGTTGCCCCAATGATGAACCTTATTCCCTTTAAAGCCGCTAATTCCCAGTTGCCTTCCTTCAAATTTTTCACGGTTGCATTGAGGGCAAGCCTACCGGAAGGCACTTTAGTGATAACATCAACTAGCTCCCCAACAGTGACCTTAAAGTCCTTTTTATGAACGAATTCTTTCACATAAATTCTTTTTGGAAGACCGCCTTGAAACTCTCTTTCATATATGTGAATCGTTTTTTCATCCTTCTTCCTCTCTTCAATGTAATTGTAGAAGTACTGGTAGGCACTGTCGAGCTTTTCACGAACTTCATCGCTGATTTCGTCACCGTATACTGCATACGCGACGGTAATTGCAGCTGCTATTATCGCCATTGCAAGCAACGCATAAGGGCCGCTGAGGATAAAAGGACCTATGGAGAAAACCTCGAGAACACTGGAAAGGAGCGTGCCAACACTGAGGGGTTCCGTTAGAGAACTTACAGTGAATTCCTTTGTCATTTAGCTTTGTGGGGAATTCCCGGAGGAGACTTCGGAAACATTCACAACAACACCGTTCAAAAAGTCCTCTCTGCTGACGTGGCTTTCAATGAACGCTTTAACCTCTTCAGGAGTTTTCAGTAGGGAGTTCTCGGCTATGGTTACCCTTGTTGGAACTCCGTAAATTTCGATTTCATATGTTTTAACCCCAGCGTTTGTCCCTTGCGTTGCTTCCCCCAAGGCAAGTGCTGGATTTACTGTCAATCCAAATATTAAAACCGATATTAACAGTCCAAGCTTTATAAGTTTTACCACTTAATCTACTTAACAAAGCTAAATAGACGTGGTTTTAATCGGCATCATTCCACTAAACCCCACTCAAAAATGCAGAAAGCTCCATGTTTCAGAGCTACATAAACCGAAAAGTATTTAACCCTATGTCAGCGATAGCCTAACGACAAAATT
>JAMOPD010000068.1 GCA_027064745.1 Thermococcaceae archaeon | reverse complement strand
AGGTGAAGGTTGCTTCAGCCCATAGAAACCCAGAAAAAGTTGAGGAATTAGCAAAGAAAGATTATGATGTCTTCATAGCCATAGCGGGTTTGAGTGCTGCCCTTCCAGGGGTGATAGCCTCTCACACAACAAAGCCTGTGATAGGAGTTCCAGTTTCGGCTAAGCTTGGCGGGTTGGATTCCCTATTAAGCATTGCTCAAATGCCGCCTGGAATTCCCGTTGCTGCGGTGGGAATAGACAATGGAAAAAATGCAGCATTGCTTGCTATTGAGATTTTGGCGCTAAAAGATGAGAGCTTAAAGAAAAAGCTTGAGGAATACAGAAAAAGAATGCGGAGTTAAACAATCACTTCAAGCTTCTTTTTGCAATTTCTAGGAGGTCCTCGGGAGTTAATACTTCAATCCCTTCAGGTTCTCTTTCGAGGGCGTCCTCAGATGGAATAACAAGAACTTTCCTGCATCTGAACTTAGAGAGTTTTTCCTCAATTTTTTTCACTTCTTCACGTTTAACCCTGCTTTTCCACTTAACCTCTCCTACCAGCTCAAGTTTGCTGAAGCCCATTAGTGAGATATCAAGCTCAAGGTCCGGGAACTCAACCTTTACTGGCCTCAGGCCATAAGCCTTAGCCAGAAGACTCTCAATGAAGCCCTCAACATGCCTAGGAACCTTCTCATCAACAGCCTTCCTGATGAACTCTTTGGGTGTCTCAAGCTCGGTGTAGGCATACTTTGCCTCAAGGTAGAAGTGGAGGTCAAGGAGGGGGGATGCTATTGAGTAGCGGAAGCGCCTTTTCTTTCCGTGGATTGGCTTCTTCTTTATGAGTCCCATCGAGGACAGCACTTTAAGGTACTTTTGGATGCTGGAGGGGGATTCAATTAATCCTTTGGAAAGCAGATAGCTTCCAATTTCTCCGCTCTTTGACTTTCCATCCGCTATCGAATGAAGAACACCTTGATAAACCTCAGAGAAGAAAACTTCTTCTTCAGTAAAAGTTTCTCCTATGATGTCCTTAATGACCGGCGCTGAAGAGTGTAGATAATCAGTCAGGAACTCTCTGAGTGGCGGCTTATAGGAGGGTACAAGCATCGGCTCACGAAGGTATGTTGAAGCCTCAATAAGTTCCTTTCCCTTAATCTCCCGTGACAGTTCCACGAGGATTTCTCTTTCGTCGATTAGACCAACCTTGACAGGAAGCACTATCCCGAGGAGGGGACTTTCACGCATTGAGAGGATCCTGACTGCCAGCCACAGGGTTGAGGTTATGAGGATGAGCTCACTCTCCAAGGGAGAGTAAGCGTGGAGAAGATCAAGAAAGCTATCTGGAAGGCGGTGGAACTCATCTATTACAATTTTCTCCTTTCCAAGATGGTCAAGGAATTCTTTCCGAAACTCATCGTAGTTCATGTACTTGCCTGAAGTTAAATCGAGTATGGTTCCATCACGATTTACGAAGTAAAATCTATCATGTTCAACGAAGTGCTGAACGAGGAAGGTCTTTCCTGTCTTTCTTCTTCCATAGAGCATTTTCCAGCCTTCACCCTCAAGCTGTGCAAGTTCAATTCTTCTTGGAATGATTCTCATGAGAATGATTCTAATTAGAATCTTTTTAAAGATTTCGGTGGAAAGGAATGAATTGTTATGAAAGAGAAAAAATCAGAGCAGGTGCTTCCTTTTAATAAACTCCTGACTCTGCCACTCTCCGCTCCTGGCTTTGAGCTCTATCATGTGGGCAACTTTCTCCGCCTTCTTCTTTGCTTCCTGCACATCATTGTCCCAAGCAAGAGCAACGCCCAAGCGTCTTCCCTTGTATGCTGAAGGCTTTCCAAAGAACCTAATTGTTGTGTTCGGAACGCTCAATGCATTGAAAACGTTCCTAAACCTTGGAGCGTAGCCCTCTTGATTCGATAGAATAACGTGGGTTGCTGCAGGGGTTAAAAGTGGGAACTTTCTAACACCGTTCTCTTCAATAGCTGGAATTGGCAAGCCTAACACCGCTCTAACGTGAAGTCCGAACTCTGAGAAGCCCGTAGGATGAGATGCCATAGTTACCATGCCCGTATCGTGGGGTCTTGGAGAGACTTCATTAGCCCATACCTTGTCGCCTTTGACGAACATCTCCACACCAAAGATTCCAAGACCTCCAAGAACATCAGTGATCTTCCTGGCTATCCTGTAAACCTCGCGCTCTGCCTTCTCGCTTATCTCCGCAGGCTGCCAGCTTGAGTGATAGTCTCCTTCAATCTGGTAATGACCGACAGGCTTTGGAAAGGTAGTAACTATCTTGCCGTTCTCATCGAGGTGCCTAACAGCTAGCTCCGTGATCTCGACATCAAAGTCGATATGCTCTTCAACGATTATTTTATCCGCACTGCCGCGGGCCTTCTTCTTTGCTATCTCCCATGCCTTTGGAACGTCTTCAGGGCCTTTGACGAAGTAAGAGCCCTTCCCGCTCGAGCTCATTATCGCTTTCGTATGGCAGGGATAGCCAATCTTTTCGCAGGCCTCGTAGAGCTCATCTAAGGTTGTAGCATATGCGTATCTCGATGTTGGAACCTTCGCCTCTTTCGCCAGCGTTTCCCGGGTGCGCTCGCGGTGCATGGCTATCCAAGTGGCTTTAGCGTTCGGCACGACGAAGTAGCCCTCCTTTTCAAACTCAAAGAGTGCATCTAAGTTTATGGCTTCAATCTCTGGGACTATTGCATCAGGTTTTTCACGCTCGACGACGCTCCAGAGGAAGTCTTTATCCTTCATATCTCCAACGTAGCTTTTATGAGCAACCTGCATTGCAGGAGCATTTGGATATCGATCAACTGCAATAACTTCCACTCCCAATCTTTGAGCCTCTATGGTTATCTCTTTTCCAAGTTCGCCGCTTCCAAGGAGCATTATCTTAACAGTAGAATCCGTTAAGGGGGTTCCCATCTCATTTCTTATCCCGATCATATTGACCACCCAATTGATTGACATTATTATGTTAAAATTTACATATATTTAAGCGTTTTTGAAAATAAAAATGATAAAATTTTAAAAGGCAATAGACTGGATATTAGAGCTCTCTCAAAACCCGTTCTATCACAGGGTCGGTTATTGAGTATAGCTTTTTTCCATCTTTAAATTCACTTTTTATCCAACTCATTCTTTCGAGATTTTTAAGCAAAGAGGAAAACCGTGCATTTGTTATCCTGCCTTCATGAGCCTCAAGATATTCTTTTATTTTCTCCCAGCGATTGAATCCTAAAGCTACAGCTTTCAAAATAAATGTGTATCTCCTGCTTCTCTTTTCTAGCTCTTTGATTTCTTCTAACATTGTTTGTTGTGCCTTTCTCATAGTGAGCTCCAGTGCCTTCTTAGAGTCTTTGGTGTGGAGATAGTGGAATCCATATTCAACCAGCCACCCTGGAATTCCATCCAAGATCTCAACTGCTCTCTCTAGTTCCCATTCTCTCACTTTTAAGTTGACCTCGTTGAATCCTCTCTTAAGAAACTCAAGGGACTTTTCTCTTGTAAATGGTGTTATGGTAATTTCGTTGTGTATTCTACCGAAAAGAAGTGCTTCGTGATTTTCAAACCCTAAAAAGTCATGTAAGAGGCCAATCTCTGAACCAGTAAAAACAAAGTGTATTCTAGGCAGATTATCGTAGGCGTATGCCACCAAAGCTAGGAATTCTTTACCTCCTTTTGTACCATAGAATCTTAGATATTGAGCCTCATCGAAAGCAAGCACAATAATTTTACCTTTCTCTTCTCCAAATTTATTGAGCTTTTCAAGGATTTCCACCAGATTCAATTCTCTAAGCGAAACTTCAAACCCTTTTATTGAGAATTTTGATACGTTAAGGTGTGAGAGCAATGGTTTTAAGATCTTTGGCTTCAGATTCAACAGTGCATTTCCAAGCTCTCGCTTGAGTTCATCTTTTGTGATCCACCCTCCCACGTTTGTGTACAGTTTCCTTGCATCGATATAAACTCCAACTGCCTTGCTCTCGTTAAGTGCTACTTTTAAAACAGAAGACTTACCAACTCGTCTAATTCCGAGGATTAAGGTTATGGGATAGTTTTCAATTGATTTAATTACTTCCGTTATCTCCTTTTCTCTGTCAAAAATTTCCTCTTTTCGTGTTTTGGGTTGCGGGTCAAATAGCATATGTATCGCCCCCGATACTAAGTATCGCCCCCGATACTAAGTATCGCCCCCGATACTAAGTATCGCCCCCGATACTTATAATCATTTTTAGACATTAAAATGTTTAGATAGCAAAAACAATTACATTAAATCTACATTAACATGGCAAAATTTTTAAACTCTTCACAAGATCAAATCTTGGTGATGATTATGCTCACATATGCTCAAGCCGGTGTTGATGATGAGAAAACCCAGAAAGCCCTAAGGGGAATTATTTCTCTTGCAAAAGCATCTTTTGAGTTTAGAAAGGGAAAACTCGGCGAGCCTAAAGAGGACATAGGTCACTACGCCGCTTTGATGGACTTCAAGGAATTCTACCTCGCGATGACGACCGATGGGGTGGGCACGAAAATTTTGGTGGCCGAGGCAGTTGGGAAGTACGACACTATAGGTATTGACATGATAGCGATGAACGTTAACGACCTGATTTGCGTTGGAGCCGAACCGGTGGCTCTGGTGGACTATTTAGCGGTGAAAGAGCCGGATGATGAGGTTTTTGCCGAAATCGCCAAAGGGATATACGAGGGAGCAAAGCAGAGCGGCATAGCTATTGTGGGAGGGGAGACCGCGGTTCTACCTGAGCTTGTAAACGGCTTCGACTTGGCGGGAACTGCTATTGGTGTTGTTGAAAAAGAGAGGGTAATAACCGGGAAGAAAATAAAACCGGGAGATGCGGTAATAGGCATTGAAAGCTCTGGGATACACTCAAACGGGCTGACCTTGGCCAGAAAGCTCTTGATTCCAAAGTATGGGCTTCATTATGAATATGATGGGAGAGAGCTCTGGGAGCATCTCCTTGAGCCGACGAGGATCTACGTAAAGCCAATTTTGGAGCTTTTGGAGAGCGTTGAGGTAAAAGGATTAGCCCACATAACCGGTGGAGGCATGACCAACCTGAAGCGCCTTACGAACTACGGCTTCTCTCTGCAGATGCCCACCATCGAGGGAATATTTAAGCTGATTCACGAGGGCGGTGTCCCTCTTGAGGAGATGTTCCGCGTTTTCAACATGGGTATCGGGATGGCTGTCGTCGTGCCGAGAGAGGAGAAAGAGGATGCTCTTGAAATTTTAAATAGATATTTCCCTGCACAGGAGATTGGGAAGGTGATAGAAGAACCTGAAATACGGATAGAGAACTATGGGATAAGTCTTTAAGATTCTCTCTATCTTTTTCTGGGGGGATTTATGGAAATAACCTTAAAGAGAACCCGGGTAGTTGAGAGTGTGGTTAAAGGTCGGGAAAAAAGAATGAAAATCAAGCCTCTCCGACGAGGCGCCTGTAGAGCTCCTCATAGGCGTTGATGAGGTCGCCCTTGTCAAAGCGGAAGACGTCCTTATCGAGGCTTTCTTTGGTTTTGGCATCCCAGAAGCGGCACGTGTCGGGGCTTATCTCATCTGCAAGCACTATCTCGCCTTTTTCATTCTGGCCGAACTCGAGTTTGAAATCGACGAGGATAATGCCTTTTTCTTTGAAGTACTCCCTGAGGATTTCATTCACCCTAAGGGCGATGCGCTCCATCTCTTTAATTTCATCTTCTCCCACACCGAGCACTTTGGCATGGTAGTAATTGATCATGGGGTCTCCAAGGGCATCTTCCTTGTAGTAGAGCTCCACTATAGGTTCTGGCAGTTCGGTGCCTTCGGTGAGGGGGAGGCGCTTCTTCAGGCTTCCGGCAACGACGTTTCTGACAACGACTTCGAGCGGGTACATTTTCAAGCGTTCGACTATAAGCTTGTTATCGCCTGCAACTCCTATGAAGTGGGTCTTTATTCCCTTCTCTTCGAGCATCTTGAAAAGCATTGTGGAAATCTGAGCATTCAACCATCCTTTCCCCTTAAATTGGGCTTTTTTTTCACCGTTGAAAGCTGTTGCGTCATCCTTAAACTCCATTATGAACTTCCTCTCGTCAAGTGGAATCATCTTCTTGGCTTTTCCCTCATAAACATGCATGGTCTTCACCATAAAAATGTTAAAATTCTCATTATATAAGGTTTTTCTTAACAAATTCATGTTAATCAAAGGGCAAAGCTTTTAAGCATTGCACTGTAAAGTTCCAGTGGAAATTGTGCTCTCTTCAACATTTCAATGTCAACAGGTGATTTCATGAGGGAAAAATGTGGCATATTTGCAGCGAAAACAGAAAACGCCCCTAAGAAAGCATACTACGCATTACTGGCTCTTCAACATCGCGGACAGGAAAGTGCGGGAATAAGTGTATGGAGAAACAAAATTAAAACCATCAAGGGGCTTGGATTAGTCTCTGAAGTGTTTAAAGGAAACAAATTGAGACAATTAAAGGGCAGTATTGTCATAGGGCATGTGAGATATTCAACATCAGGATCGCTGAATGAAGCACAACCTTTGGAAGCTTTTTGCTGTGGAAAGCATATAGCAGTAGTCCATAACGGAACCCTCACGAATTTCCTTCCCCTCAGGAGGCACTACGAACGGCTGGGAGTTAAGTTCAAGCACTCGGTAGATTCCGAGCTGTTGGGGATTTCTTTTCTCTGGCACCTCCGCGAGACCGGGGACGAGTTCGAGGCTATGGGGGAAGTTTTCGGGGAAGTTAAGGGGGCTTATTCCCTTGCATTCCTTTTTGATGGGAAGATACTCGTGGCAAGGGATCCGGTCGGCTTCAGACCGCTCAGCTACGGGAGTGGAGATGGCTATTACTTTGCGTCTGAAGATTCAGCTCTGAGGATGTTTAACCTCGAAACAAAAGACGTCAGGCCGGGGGAGGTCTTCCTCCTCTCGGAGGATGGAATCGAAAGCAGGATAATAGAAACGGGGGAGCACCATGGCTGCGTCTTTGAGTACATCTACTTCGCCCGCCCGGACAGCACGATAGACGGTGTAAACGTCTATACTGCGAGGGTCAGGATGGGGGAGGAGCTGGCAAAGGAGAGTCCGGCCGATGGAGACGTCGTCATAGCCGTGCCGGATTCGGGGAGGGCGGCAGCGCTTGGATTCTCCAGGATCAGCGGGATTCCCTACTCGGAGGGTCTCATAAAGAACCGCTACATAGGAAGGACCTTCATAACCCCCGGGCAGTTCTACCGCGAGCTGAAGGTTAAGCTCAAGCTATCGCCGGTGAGGAAGGTAATAGAGGGGAAGAGCGTCGTTCTTGTTGACGATTCAATCGTCAGGGGGACGACTATGAAGCGCATCGTCTCCATGCTCAGAAGGGCCGGGGCGAGAGAGGTTCACGTCAGGATAGCTTCTCCGCCGATAAGGTACCCGTGCTACATGGGGGTTGACATTCCGACGAGGCACGAACTCATAGCGGCATTTGGAAGCGTTGAGAAGGTGAGGGAATCCATAGGGGCTGACAGTCTGGCTTATCTCAGCGTCGACGGGCTGAAAAAGGCCGTTGGGAGGAGAGACCTCTGCTTAGCATGCCTCACCGGTGAGTACCCGGAGTGGGCTTTCAGGTTTTAATCCATCCCAAATGTCTTCTTCAGTGTCAGTTTGACCTCTTCAAGCTTCTCCGGCCGCACCCTGGCTATAGTTTTGATCACAAGAGACTTCTCCACGGTGAAAACAGAGGAGCAGTCGATAAAGCTTTTCTTCTTTAATCTCCCGCTCAGAAGGTCGTTCTGAGTCAGCTCAACTTGGAACTCTTTAAAATGAGACTTACTCGTAATCTTCAGGACTATCACGTCACTACTCATTGAGTTCAGTTCGTTGGAACTAACGACTAAAACCGGTCGGAGTTTGCTTCCCAAGTAGTCTGTGAAAGGAAGCTCCAAAAGAACTATATCGCCCTGGTCAAATTTCAAAGAGCTCCTCGGCATCCTCTCCCTCCTTGAGGAGCTTTAGGTACCCCAGCTCCTTGAGGGCATCTCTCTCTTCAATCTTCTCTATCCTTATCCGAAGCTTCGCACCTTGGGGAATGTTGAGCTTTTCGAGGGGAATTATAACGTCCCCCCTATACACGGCAACTATCACCTTGGACATGGTTAAAGATTGGGAAAGAAACTTTTAAACATTAGTGTCTTTCGAGTTTCTTTAGCCTCGCCGCGGAGAACTTGAGCTCCGGTGTTCCCGCTTTGTTTAGAGCTGGGCTCGTTATTTTGTTCGCCTTGAAGTGGAAGGGAACCGCAACTACGCCCGATGGAACACCGCCGAGCTTGGCCCTCATTCTAATCTTCCCGCGCCTCGTTTCAATCTCGACCCAGTCGCCGTCATGAATTCCAAGCCTCTCCGCGTCGCTCCTGTTTACCAGCACTCTGGGCTCTCCCATCAGCCTGACGAGCGATGGGCTCCTCAGGGTCATTTCACCGGTGTTGTAGTGGCTTATCAGCCTAATTGTTGTGAGTATGAAGGGGTACTCGTAGTCCGGCCTCTCCCACGGCTGCACCTGCTCCACCGCAATGAACCGGGCCTTTCCGTCGGGGGTCGCGAACTCCCAGGTGTGGAGCCTCTTCTTCGGAAGGAATACCCCATCACCCTCCTTCAGCTCGTCAACGCTCCTCTCCTCCAGCGAAGGGAAGAGGCGGAAATACTCGGCCGTGATCTCTTCAACGCTGGAGTAGTTGAATCCCGGCAAACCGAGGGCCCTGCCGAGCATGGTCAGTATCTCCCAGTCGGGCTTCGAATCCCCCATCGGCTCGCAGACCTTGTGGCTCCACTGGATTCTCCTCTCGCTGTTCATGTACGAGCCTTCCTTCTCGCAGAAGGCCGAAGCCGGAAGAACGTAGTGGGCATAGCGGGCAGTTCTCGTCGTGAAGATATCCTGAACCTCTCGTCGGTCAGGGGGACGTAGCCCGGCAGGAACTCACTCAGCGCTCCCATGTACGCCGCTCCTTTTCGCCGATGTAGCCGAGGAGCAGGGCGAGGTCTGTAACGGCCATGACGTTCTCAACGCCCGAAACGTGCTGCGTCAGACCCATTCCCCACATTATTGCGCCGCTTCCGGCGAGGGCAAAGGTCCTCGCAACTTCTCTGATCGTCTCAGCCGGAATTCCGGTTACCTTCTCCGCATACTCGGGCGTGTACTTCATCACAGCCATCCTTATCTCGGAGAAACCAACGGTTCTGGTCTTTATGAACTCTTCATCGTAGAGCTCCTCCCGGATTATGATGTTCATCAGAGTATTTGCGAGGGCTATGTCAGTCCCCGGGCGGATGATGAGGCTGTAGTCCGCGAAGGCCATCGTCCTGGTTTCCCTGACGTCGACAACGATTACCTTCGCTCCCCTCTTCTTGGCCCTCAGGATGTAGTCCATGACAACGGGGTGGGTCTCGGCGGGATTGTAGCCCCAGATGAGTATAGCTCCAAATCCCTCCAAGTCTTCGTAGAGGTTGGTCTGTGCCCCCGCCCCAACGGTCATCTTGAGCGCGTGAACGCTCGCTTCGTGGCATAGGCGAACACAGTTGTCTATGTTGTTGGTGCCGAAAAGTCGCGTGATCCTCTGGAGGAGGTAGCTCTCCTCGTTGCTCACCTTCGATGAGGCTATGAAGGCGACGGCATCCGCCCCGTACAGCTCGCGGATTTCGAGAAGTTTACCCGCTATCTCCTCGATGGCCTGCCCCCAGCTTATCGGATCTCCCCGCTTCAGGGGGCGCTTGAGCCTGTCCCCGGAAAGAACGAACTCAGTCGCGTGGAGACCCTTGGGGCAGAGCTTGCCCCTGTTAGGCTCGCCTCGGTGGGGTTTACGAGAAGCCTGCAGCCGAAGCCGCAGTAGGGGGGCACACCATCGTTTTCACGTTACCACCTGTGAGCATCTAAGCGGCAAAATTGATGAAAAAGTGTTCAAAGAATCTTCTTCAGGAAGTACTCATGAACCCCCATATCGTCGGTCAGCTCGGGGTGGAACTCAAGGCCGATGAGGTTGTCCTGCTCGACGCCGACAACCCTGTCGCCGAGCCACGCTATCGGCTTCACCCTCTCGCTGAGGAGCTCCACTATCCTTGGGGCACGAATGAAAACGCCGGGAAACGAGTCGTCGCTGAAGGCCAGCTTTATCGGTGCCTCAAAGCTGTCCACCTGCCGGCCGTAGGCGTTTCTGTTAACCCGAACGTCGAGGAGCTCCAGGAATCTCTGCTCCGGTGTTGCCCCGATAACTTCCTTCGAGAGCATTATGAGGCCGGCGCAGGTGCCCATAATCGGGAGCCCTTCCTCACCAAGCCTCTTAACCGGCTTGAGAAGACCCGTCTTAACTATGAGCTGTGAGATTGTGGTGCTCTCACCACCAGGGATTATTATCGCAGAAATTCCCTCAAGCTGCTCCGGCTTCCTGAGCCAGACAACTTCACCAGCAACCCCAAGGTTCTCCAAGGCCTTCCTTGTAGCCTCGATGTGCTCGTTGACGTCTCCCTGGAGGCCGATAACACCCACCCTGACCACTCTCACCACCTCACGAAAAGACAAAGAAGAGATCAAACGCCCCTCTCCTCAAGGCGCACTTGAAGTTTCTCTATCTCAAGGCCTCTCATGGGCTCCCCGAGGTCCCTACTTATATCTGCTATAATATCAGGCTCATCCCAGTGGTTGACGGCCTCGACTATGGCCTTCGCCATCTTCTCGGGCTGGGAGCTCTTGAATATACCGCTACCAACAAATACTCCATCCATTCCCATCCCCATCATCAGGGCAGCGTCAGCAGGGGTGGCAACTCCACCAGCTGCGAAGTTAACCACCGGAAGCCTGCCGAGCTTCTTTACCTCAAGAAGAACTTTGTAGAGCCCCTCGACGATTTCGCGGTAGGTATAGTCTTCATAAACAGGCTCGTTCTCAAGAACATCTGCCAGGAGACCGCTTATTTCTCTGATCTGTCTGGCTAACTTGAGGTAAGGTTCTGCAAACTTCTTGCTTACGCTGTAAATCTGGTCATCTGTCAAGCGCTGGAGAAGTTTTATATTCTCATTTACCAGATGCACATGCCTCACAGCTTCGATTATGTTCCCAGTTCCTGCCTCACCTTTCGTCCTTATCATAGCCGCTCCTTCCCAGACCCTTCTGACAGCTTCGCCAAGGTTCCTCGCACCGCAGACAAAGGGAACGTTGAATTTCCTCTTATCCACATGAAAGTAGGGATCGGCTGGTGTTAGAACCTCACTCTCGTCAATCATGTCAACTCCAAGCGCCTCCAAGGCATAAGCTTCAGCATAATGGCCGATTCTGATCTTTGCCATCACAGGAATCGTCACGACATCCATAATCTCCTGAATTTTTCCGGGATCAGCCATCCTTGCAACTCCCCCGACTTTCCTGATGTCTGCAGGAACCCTCTCAAGCGCCATAACGGCAACAGCTCCAGCTTCTTCGGCTATTCTTGCTTGCTCAGCGTTCGTAACGTCCATTATAACGCCGCCCTTAACCATTTTGGCAAATCCTCTCTTGAGTCTTTCAGTTCCCTTCATCTCAATTATCTCAAACCCTCCCATGGTACCACCTTCAAGTTAATCCTTTCAATTTTATTCAAGGAAAAACTTGAATATAAACTTTGCCATGAGTTACCAATCTAACAGAAAAATCTGAGAAGAGTAAAATTCAGAGCCTTCTAGTTATTTCCAAGCTGACATCGAAGTTCTTCACGCTGTGCGTTAGAGCTCCGAGGCTTATGACATCAATGTCAAGCTTAGCATAATCCCTTATGTTCTCCTCAGTTATCCCGCCGCTCACTTCAATTTTAACTCTATCCCTGAGTCCTTCACGCTTTAAAGCTTCAAGAACTTCTTCGATTTGCTCTGGCGTCATGTTATCGAGCATTATCACATCAGCCCCGGCTTTAGCGGCTTTTAAAGCATCTTCTAAGCGCTCCACCTCGACCTCAACAACCTTGTAAATGAAGAAAGCCTTTGCACGCTTAATTGCCTCTTCAAGCGGCACTAATGCTAAATGGTTATCTTTTATGAGTATAGCATCACTTAGGGAAAAGCGGTGGGACTCACCTCCTCCGAGAAGTATAGCCCTCTTATCAAGGGGCTTTAAAAGGCTTTTTCTCGTTCCGGCAATCCTTACATTTGGATTAACAGCTCTAACTTTCTCCATAAGTCTTCTCACTTGAGTGGCTATGCCGCTCATCCTCCCCATGATGTTGAGAGCCGTCCTCTCCACCAGCAAAATTTTTCGTGCGTTGCCCTCGAGCTTTATAACTACGGTTCCCTTCTTCACCTCATCGCCGTCCTTAGCTTTAAGCTCAACTTTAACGCCAAAGTGCTCAAAAAGGGCTTTCGCCTCTTCCAGGCCCGCTATAACCCCATCTTGCTTTGCTATAATTACAGCCTCTGCCTTCAAATCCTCGGGAATAACAGCCTCGCTCGTGACATCGCCGAATGGGGCGTCTTCCTCCAGAAAGCGGAGGAGGTATGTAAGGGGAATCATGTTATCTCACCTCTCGGTCAGGAATTTCCACAGCGGAATAAGATCCACATTCATGCCTTTAAACTCTTCTTTTCCTTCTCTATCCCATGTTATAATCGTCAAATTCTCACATCCCAGCTCCTTTGATGCTTTCACAAGTCCCTTTAGCTCCCTCTCCCATGTGCTGGCATCATCAACCGAATACGACGCCTGTATGAGCTCCACAATTTTACCGTCCTCCCTGACCACGAAGTCAACCTCTCTGCCGTCCTGAGTTTTAAAGTAAAAGACCTCCTTGTTCCTCCGTCTGAGTTCCAAAAATACCGCGTTCTCCATGAGCCTCCCTATATTGCTTGTGAAGCGGAGAGAGTATGCATTTATGAGACCGTTGTCTATGACGTATATCTTCGGAAGGCTCCGTTCAATTTCTTTTAAACTGTATGAGAACCTCTTAATGGGGAAGACTATGTATGCATCGGTAAAGTATTCAAGGTAGTTGTACAGAGTGTTTTTGCTAACCTCTATCCCAATGCTCTTCATGTAGTTTGCAGTTCTGTTTATGGAAAACTCTTTGGCAAAAGAGGTAACCAGGAGCTTTAAAAACATGCGCACAGCCTTTAAGTTCTTCAGATTATAACGTTCGACCACATCACGGTATAGCATGACGTCTATATATTCCTCCAGCACCTTACGTTTCAGATACTCATTCTCTACCATGACAATCTCTGGAAAGCCTCCGAACTCAAGGTATTCCTTTAATAGAGCCTTAACCATTGCCTCTTCTCTCGTGGACAGATATTTGCTGGGTTTTACGCCCTTAGCCCTCAAAAACTCTCGGAAACTGAATGGAAACATCTCAAATGTGAGTGTTCTGCCTCTTAGGGCCGAGGCTATCTCTTTGCTGAGGAGCTTTGAGGAAGAGCCCGTGAGAAGAACCTTAAACCCTTCCCTTTCAACGGCCCTTTTGACAAAGAGCTCCCAGTTGGGAACGTTTTGAATCTCATCGAGGAATAGGTATTTCTCGTCAGCGGTGGGGAATAGTTCATAAAAGACCTCTATAAGTGCTGATAAGTCCTCTGTGGATGGGGGATAAAGCCTATCGTCATCAAGCGGTAAAAATAACGCGGGCTTCCCTTCTTTTCTGAGACGGGCAAAATGAGACAGCAGATAAAATGTTTTTCCAGCCCTCCTCGGCCCGATTATTGTGATTGCCTTTCTGAGGTTTGAGTCTAAAGGCACATCTAAGTCTCTCTCAACACCATCAACTTCGAGGTCAAAGAAATCCTTAACAATCTGACCTATTATCTCTTCGCGTGTCATGTTAAGTATAGAGGTAAAAAAGTTTAAAAAATTTACCTCTCTACTTAACTACTTGCTCATCTCGAGCATCCTTTCGATGGCCTTTTTGGCTTTTTCAGCAATTTCTTTGGGCACTTCAATTTCGTACTTTTCGTCTCTGAGAGCTTCATAGATGTGCTTGAGCGTAATTGCTTTCATTCCAATGCAGAAGGCATCTTCTCTTGCGGGATGGAACTTTTTGTTGGGGTAGAGCTTTTGAAGCCTATAAACCATCTCCTTCTCCGTAAAGACAACCCACTCGCCATGCTGGCAGGCGTTTCTAACCATTCCACCTGTTGAGACTATTAAATCAGCCCTCTCCTGCACCTCAGGAATGCACTCAGGGTGAACCATTAGCTTTGCATTTGGATAGAGCTTTTTGGTTCTCTCAACATCTTCAGGTGTAAATCTTTTATGGACATAGCAATGACCGCCTTCGGGGATTGGTATAATTCTTTTTCCAGTGCGCTTTGTAACATAATAAGCGAGATTGTTATCTGGGCCAAAAATTATTGTCTCGGCATCAAGCTTGGCAACGATTTTATCGGCGTTTGCTGATGTTACTGTTACGTCTGCATAAGCTTTGGTTTCGGCGGTTGTGTTTACATAGAGAACAACGGGAGCATCGGGATACTTCTTTTTAGCCTCAAGGATGTGCTCAACTTTAAGCATATTTGCCATTGCACACGTTGCCCTTCTTGTTGGAAGGAGAACTTTCTTTTCGGGGTTTAGGATTTTTGCGGTCTCTGCCATAAAATCAACACCTGCAAAGACTATAACTTCAGCATCAACATTCACTGCCTTTCTCGCCAGCTCAAGACTATCTCCAAGGAAATCAGCTATATCCTGAATTTCCGGAAGCTGGTAGTTGTGAGCCAAGATTATCGCGTTTTTCTCTTCCTTCAGCTTTAAAATCTCATCAATCAGCTCCATTTCTTCACCACCTTGTTTGAAGCTCTTCTCGGATGTTATAAAGGTTTGTGGATCAGAGGATTAAAATGATGTATAACAGTCCTGTGATAAACAAGAGGAGAGCTGGAGCCAGCATCTGCCGGTATACTCTTCCAAGCTCCGCATTATAATATTCAGCGGAGAAAACGAGACACAGATGAACAGGACTGAAGAGCATGCCCATGTAGCCGCTCAGGTAGGCTAGAGCTATCCTGTTAAAGCCCGTAAAGAAAGGCAGTAATAATGGAAATGTCATGCCCACGGAGGCAAAGCTTATTCCCGTCATCAGACCGACTAGAAATGGGGTTAGCACTATAACAAGAACTACTGGTAGGTTGAGTTCTAAAATTGCCCGAGGCAAACTTTGAACAGCACCCGTAACCTGTAGCAGGTATTTGAAGTACATCACCGCAATCAGAAGAAAGACAATTTTTGGCTGAAGGGCATGTTTTATAATCTCTTTTTTGCTTACTCTCCTGAAATGAGGTATAAACGCTGAAAGAAAGCCTATTAAAGCACCGTAAACCATGTCATATCCCAGAATGATGGAAATGAAGATTATAACGAGGATAGGATATGTAGTTTTCACCAGCAGAAGCGCACCTTTTCGTCTGTCTCCTTTAATCTTCTCGTAGTCTTTTACTGGTCTGATCAGGAGAAGATATCCGATTGTAACCATTATAATGGTTAGTGGGAACATTTTGAGGCTGAATTCCCTAACGCTGACCCCTGTCAATGCGGAGGCGATTATTATGGCCTGATACATCGGCCAAGAATGCTCCCATACATGCCTGAACCAATAGTTAATGACAGTTTCTTCCTCAGGCTTCAGCTTTAGCCTGTTAGCTACCTGTTCGATCATGGGAGCTGAGACGAGAGCTCCTGCTGGCATTGGCATGAGACCGATAAGGGCTGGAAGCATGGCAAGAGAATATTTCGCTCTGGGGAAGAGCTCCTTAATGGCAGTTTCCATATCGTGGAGGTATCCAATCTGAGAAAATACCGAAGTTAAGGCCATTATAAAAACAATTATGAGAATCAGCCTTATAGTCTCCCAGGAGGTTGTGGATAGATAGAGGGATCTAACCAGGTTATACGGTTTCATTCCGAAGAGCAGGCCTAGTATCACGGAACCTATAAAGATTGAGATACCAATATTGACCTTGAGCCTTATGAGACCTATAACCACTGCAAACGACAGGAGTAGGTAGAGCAATTCCATAATCTCACCGACATATTAATGTTCAGATGGATGTTTTAAAGATAAAAGGCTTATAAGTTTAGCGTCTGCTTAGATGACAGGATAACCTGCAAGAGCTCCTGATAGTAAATTCATAATAACTATCAAGCCTGACTTATCCTGACAGTAGCGTTTAGATAATACTGTCGGGATAACCGGTGGAAGCGCCTGATAATAAATCCAGATATAACTATCAAGCCTGACTTATCCTTACAGTAGCGTTTAGATATATGAGAAACACTGATAATAAAAGAGGGTCTAACTTATCCCGCATTGCTGCGAGATAGATAGCTAACCAAAATCCTAAATACCGCTCCCATCTAAGCGGCCTTAATATAGTGTTTGGATTATGGCATCTATATCCGCCTGCCTTCAATGATATAGACAACCCTTGCTCCAATCTCCTTGGCGTGGTCGCTTATCCTTTCGAGGTGGCGCATTATCAGTGCGTCCGCGGCCTTCTCGGGGTTCTCGTTGAGCG
Source organism: Thermococcaceae archaeon (assembly GCA_027064745.1). GTDB lineage: Archaea > Methanobacteriota_B > Thermococci > Thermococcales > Thermococcaceae > Thermococcus. The sequence goes on along the minus strand of JAMOPD010000068.1, from coordinate 2,679 downwards.
CTTCAAGGGAGCGCAGGTAGTAGTTGTCAATTATCCTGTCGAGCTCGAAGAGCCTGCCGACGAGGGTCTCGTCGAGCTCCCTGAAGGCGTCAACCGAGAGTCTAACCGCCTCTTCCGTCAGGGGAAAGGCCTTCTTGGACAGCTCAACGGGCCCCTTGACAATCCTCGCAGTCCTCTCTATCTCCATGGCATACCTTGAAATCCTGTAGAGGTCGTAGGAGACGTCTATGGCGCTCTGGATAAAGCGCAAATCCCTGGCAACCGGCGAGTAGCGGACGAGTAACTCCGTGGCGAGCTCGAGGACATCAGACCTCATTATGTGGAGCCTGCTCGATATTTCCTCGGTGGAGTCAAAATCGCCCTCGATGCTCTTCCTCGCCGATTCGAGGGCCTCAACCGAGCCGTTCGCCATCTCCCCAATCATCTTCTTCATCTGTTCAATCCCAATATCGAGTAGTTTTCTCATTCAACATCACCCCAGGGCTCCGGTCACGTACTTCTCGGTAAGCTCGTGCTCCGGGTTCTCGAAGACCTTCCTCGTCGGGCCCACTTCGATGAGCTTCCCGAGGTATAGGAACGCCACCCAGTCAGAAACGCGTGCCGCCTGCGCTGGCGAGTGCGTAACGAGGACTATCGTGTATTCATCCTTCAGCTCGAACAAAAGTTCCTCAATCTTTGCGGTTCCGACTGGGTCTATGTTCGCGGTAGGCTCGTCCATCAGGAGGATTTTCGGCTTCATAGCGAGGGCCCTCGCTATTACGAGCCTCTGCTTTTGCCCGCCCGACAGGTTGGAGGGGTAATCATCGAGCCTGTCCTTGACCTCGTCCCAGAGGGCGGCCTTCTTCAGCGCCCACTCGACCCTCTTCGGTATCTCGTCCTTGGGCAGGAGCTTGTTGAGCTTCAGGCCGATTGCAACGTTCTCGTAAATCGTCAGGTGGGGAAAGGGGTTCGGATACTGAAAGACCATGCCCACCTGTTTTCTAACCTCTATCGGGTCAACGTCGGGGGAGTAGATGTTCTCTCCAAAGAGCCTGACCTCTCCCTCGACCCTCGCGCTCTCGTTGAGCTCTATCAACCTGTTGAAAGTTCTAAGCATCGTCGATTTTCCGCAGCCGCTCGGCCCCATGAGCGCGAAGACGCCCTTCTCGGGAATCTTGAGGTCAACGCCCTTGATGACGTGGTTTGAGCCGTAGTAGACGTTTAAATTCCTCGTCTCAATCGCGTAGTTCACAGTTTCACCTCCCTCAGGCTGAGCCTTATGGGTATGAATATTCCAAGGAAAATCAGCAGGAGAACGAGCGAGGCCCCCCACGCGGTCTGGTGGTCGGTCTTGCTCGGGCTCTGGACGAGCTGGTAGATAAGGAGCGGTATTGCCCCAACGGGCCTCGTGATTGAGTCGGGATAGCTCTCGTAGAGCCCGCCCGCCGTGAAGAGAAGCGGTGCCGTTTCCCCAGCGACCTTGGCGAGCCCTATTAGGACTCCCGTCAGTATTCCGCGCTTCGCCATCGGCACGAGAATCCTGAAGAGGGCTTTAGCCCTCGTCAGCCCGAGGGAGAAGGCCGCCTCGCGGTATGTGAATGGTATCTCCCGCATGGCCTCGTGGGTGTAGACAGCGACGTATGGCGTGAGGATTATCGCGAGGGCCAGCGCGCCGGCTATGGACGAGTACGTCCCCCTCGGGACGACCAGGATTTGCATCACAAACACTCCCACGAGTATCGTCGGGAACTCGAGCATTATCTGGAGGAGCGTCTTCGTCCACCTGCCTATGGTGCTGTTCGGGAACTCGTAGGCGTAGAGGCCGACGAGAAAAGCCACCGGAAGCCCGAATAAAGCCGCCAAAAACGTCAGCAGGAAGGTTCCGGCCACGGCCGGACCTATGCCACCTTCGGAGAGCGTGCCGGTTATGAACTTCCATCCGCGCTCCGCTATGACGGGCAGGCCTTTGGCCGCGACCGATAGGATGATGTGGAAGAGGGGCAGGATTGCGAGGAAGGTTAAGGCTCCAACGCAGGCCAGGAACGCCTTCTCCTTCAGCTTTCTCGCGTTAAGCCTTGACATTCTCCTCCCACCTCCTGAGAATCCTGAGGCCGAGCAGGTTCACGGCGAGGCCTATGAGGAAGAGCGCAAGGCCAGCGGCATATAGAACGGGCGTCATGTACTCGTAGATGAAGGCGTTCCCGAACTGGTTCGCTATGAGCGACGATACCGTGTAACCGGGGGCGAAGAGCTGCCAGGTCATGTTGAAGGTGTTCCCAATGACGAGGGACACGGCAACGGTTTCGCCTATTGCCCTTCCGAAGGCGAGTATCGTTCCCGAAACTATCGCGGGTCTTATGTAACCTATTAAAATTTTAGTCGCCTCGAACCTTGTCGCTCCAAGCGAGTAGACGGCCTCGCGGTAGGTGAATGGAACCATGGAGTATGCCTCCCTGATTATAGCCGAGGCGAAGGGTGTAACCATAATCGCGAGCAGTACGCCTGCCGAGAAGTAGCTGTAGCCGGTTGTAGGAGGATACGAGAAGAGCGGGATGAACGAGAGGTGCTCATACAGGGGCTTCATGACGTGTTCCCTGAGGAAAGGAACGAGGACGAGGGCTCCCCAGAGGCCGTAGATTATCGTCGGGAGCCCGGCCATTATGTCTGAAATTATGATGAGCGGGTTCTTAAGCCACTTTG
>JAMOPD010000067.1 GCA_027064745.1 Thermococcaceae archaeon | reverse complement strand
AGGATAAAAGGAAAATAGTTGTCATCTCCTTCTTCTCATTAGGAATAGGAGCGGAAGCAATGTTAGTCCGATGAAAGCCGCTGGACCACAGGTTTTGCTACTTGTTGTTGATGTAGTTGAAGATGTTGTTTCTGAGAGTGTTGATATTGTGCTCGTACTTGTACTTGTAGTCTGTGTCTGTGTTTGGGTTGTGGAGGTTGTAGTGGTAGTGGTACTTGTACTTGTAGTCTGTGTTTGGGTTGAAGATGTAGATGTACTTGTAGTCGTGGTTTTTCCTATAACCTTCTCGGCCACGGCTTTATTGCCATAAAAGTCAGTTACAACGACTTTGATTGTGTAGGTATTTGCATCCACACCGGGTATCTGAGCGACATAGTATGTGTTTGTTGGGTCTCCTTTTGTTGGTTCCCCTATATACCTGGAAATCTTTCCATTTGCCTCTACCTCAACGTACATGCTCTTTATTCCAATGTTATCTGAAGCCTTGAAGTAAACTTTAAATGCCTTCCCTCTCATAGGCTTGCTTGGGAAAGTATATGCTATCTTAACTTCTGGTTTCTGAGTATCCTTTTCCTTACTCACAACAACCTGTGTAATTCCTACAGGGATTGTTGCATTTAACAGCAGATAGTATTTACCATCGATTTCTCTCTCTCCAAGCACGGTATATGTTATGTTAGTCACACTGGGATCAATTTTTGCACCTTCAGGGATAACGAGAGTTATTGGCCCACGCACACTATTATTGAGCTCGTTAATGAATTTAACAGCTGTTCCATCTTTGCCATGATACCTAAAGACTATGAATTCCTGTGGAATCGGAGCAGACATCATATCTTTAATCTTTGGTGCATATGGATCAACAACAGTACCATTGTTATAAACCAGAATCAAGTTTGAACCATACCATGTAGGACTGTACCTTGGATTAGTATGTGGGTTGGTTTCCTTATCCGGAGCTCCTGTTGCTGTTAGGGTTATGAACCAGTGCTTACTGCCATTTTTGTCAATATAAAGATGATACTTATCATGGTGTATGTGTCCAGCTAATACCAGCTTTATGTTATATTTCACGACATCTTCCATAAAGCGCTTTGCAATATCTGGTTCTCCCATCCAATATTTGCTCAGATACCCCTTAAGCTGATCCCAATCTGTAACAGGATCAAGACCGGATATAATACCACCAAGCCATTGTCCGTTTGGGCCAAAATAGAACACCGGGTGATGGACAAGAACTATGGGTATTTTTCCTTTATGCTCTTCAAGAACCTTTTCCATCCATGCTATCTGTGCCATCTCTGGATGTCCTTCATCTCCCCTGCTGTCAAGTCCAATAATAAGAAAGTCTCCGATTACTTCATAGAAGTACCTTGGTCCAATTAACTTTGAGTAAACCGTTGGAGGATCGTCGTGATTACCTTTTATATTGATCAGAGGCTTCCCTGCTGCAGCAGCTTCGCTCATTATGTTGTATATAATCTTGTATCCCGTGAGATCCCCTGAGGTATCAACATCATCTCCGGTATTTATTATAACATCCACACCCTTTTGCATTGCCCAATAAGTGTATGCACTATCCGCTGCAACAACGCTGTGAAGGGGAACTACAGGCTGACAAAGTTCAGCAAGCTTTATCGGACTTCTTTGGAAGTATTCCTTGCAAACGTATCCTATCTTAGATCCACTAGTCACATGAGTATCACTTACTTGGGCTATTCTCAATACTTTAGGATATTCCTTGAGGACCCATACTCCATTGGGAATAGTTATGTCCCCTTTATTCGACTTCACTTGAAGGAAATAATCTCCTGGGACTACATTTTCTGATATCTTTACCCTTAGTAGGTTCCCCTCTTGTCCTAGTATTTGGAGACTATACGGGCCATGGAGAACTGATATTATAGTAAGTGCATTTATCTGAACGCCTTTCTGAAGCTCCAGTGTAATGTTTCCTCCAGGAACACCAATAGCGGGTACTCCAATACTTGGAGTTATAAAAATATCCCTGGGATATACCTCTGCCTTTGCTGATGGTATTTGCACCAAGAACAACATCATAAAAGCCAAGAGTACGGCAACTGCCCTTTTCATGATATCACCTATCAAAAATTAATGCTATTGATTATAAGTTTTCCTTTCTCAAAGCACACCTTTGTGTAGAAGCTTTTCTACACTAGCCATCATAAACTCCGCAAGCTCGCTTTTTCCACCTAGATGTTTATAGAGTGCATACTCTTCATGAATTTTAGAGTGGAGAGTTTTTATCATTTTATCATTGTGCATTTTTACTGCCAATGGAATCCTGGTAAAATGAATTGCCATTTCTAATAGAGCATAATCTGCCCTACTTAACGGTTTTAGAGGTAGGGTCCCTTTGATATCACCCTCGGGTATTAAGAGGCAATCCAAAATTATACTCTCACCAAATTCATCATTCCATGTGCGCTTGTTGAACTTAACTCTGCCATAAACTCCAGGTAAATCCTCGATGAATCTCCATTTTTTAAGCTTATAGAATTTCAACTTTGCTGGCATGTTGAGAGCTAACCTGATAAGAAGTTCTACATCATTAGTTATCTGAATGGAGGCAAATGGAAACTCCATTATATCTACAAAACTTTTTCCTTCAAACAGTTTAAAAAAGAGCCCCTGATTATTTCTCACAACTCCAACAGGAGTTGCATTATCACGGGTTATAAGTATAGCCTCATAGACCTTACCATTTTCAAAACACTCAAGCATGCAATCACCTATAGGGAATAGGAAATAAAAATAAAAACATAGCCCGTTAATTAAAGCTGTTTTGGAAGAACTATAATATCATCCCTGTTGATGTAAAACGTAACTTCGTCTTGAGGTCTCAGATATGTGGCCTCTCTATCACTTATAGTCCTTGAGATTATCCTTATTTCTCCAAAGAGGCCAATAACCTCCGTGAAAAAGCCATAATATTCAACTAGATCAACTTTACCTGTTAGGGATATGCTGTTTTCAACAGGCTTCAAGCTTATTCTTTCTGGTCTTATGACGATCACTACATTATCTGATTTTTCCGTATATGTTAGTCCGTCCAGTCTGAAGTGTTCAAATTCCACCACAACCCTGTCTCCGTCTCTTTCCACAACCCTAGCTGGAATGACGTTTGTCTTACCCATGAAAGACGCAACAAATTCTGTTCTCGGATTCTCATATATATCTTTAGGAGTTCCAACTTGCTCAACCGTTCCGACGTTCATAACTGCTATCCTGTCGCTTATGGCCATTGCCTCCTCCTGATCATGGGTTACATATATGACCGTAATACCAAGCTCCCTCTGAATCCTCCTTATCTCGGAACGCATCTCAAGCCTCAGCTTGGCGTCTAGGTTGCTTAAAGGCTCATCTAGCAGGAGAAGCTTCGGCTCAACAACAAGTGCCCTTGCTATGGCCACACGTTGTTGCTGACCACCGCTAAGCTGGGTTGGATATCTGTCTTCAAACCCTGTGAGCTTGACAAGCTCAAGGGCCCATTTAACCTTCTTTTCGATTTCATCCTTCGGGAGTTTTTTGATTTTCAGACCATATGCCACGTTATCAAAGACACTCATATGAGGCCAGAGAGCATAGTTCTGGAAGACCAGAACAGCTCCTCTCTCACTTGAGCTGAGGTATGTCACTTCATCTTTATCGAACCATATCTTCCCGCTGTCTGGAAGGTCAAGACCCGCTATGATTCTCAGTGTAGTTGATTTTCCGCATCCTGAAGGTCCGAGGAGAGTAAATAACTCTCCATGCTTTATATGTAAGCTTATTCCTTTCAG
>JAMOPD010000066.1 GCA_027064745.1 Thermococcaceae archaeon | reverse complement strand
CCCATCGTGAGGTTCATGGTTAAGGTCGTTGATCCAAAGATTGGGGAAACCGTGTTCGACCCATTCTGCGGTTCAGGTGGTTTCCTCGTCGAGGCCTACAACCACATGTACAAGCAGGCCAAGACGGCGGAAGACCTCAGGAAGCTTGAGAAGGCCTTCCACGGCCAGGAGCTCAAGTCTCAGCCATACCTCATAGCCAACATGAACACCCTCCTCCATGGGGTCAACGCGAAGCTCGTGAAGACCGACACCTTCAGCGAGGATCTCCACAGCCCGGGAGAGCTCTACGACGTAATCCTTACGAACCCTCCCTTCGGCGGGAAGATAAAGGAATCCAACCTCCAGAACCTCATAGTCAGAACCCGCTCGACGGAGCTTGCCGCGCTCCAGTACGTCATGAGGAAGGTGAGGCCAGGAGGTAAGGTTGGAATAGTCCTGCCGGACGGAGTTCTTTCCAACGTTACCAAGGCCTACGTAAGGGTTAGGAAAGACCTCCTTGAGAAGAACAACGTCTTCGCAATAGTCAGCCTCCCCCAGGGGGTCTTCGCCAACATCTCGCCCAAGGGTGGAAGCGGGCCAAAGACGAGCCTTCTTTTCTTCGAGCGTGGAAAGCCGACGAAGGAGATCTGGTACTACGAACTCGTCCCACCCAACGGAAAGAACTACACGAGGGCGAACCCTATAAAGGACGAAGACCTTAACGATGCACTACAGAAGTTTGAGGCCTGGAAGAAGTACCTCGAAACTGGCGACGAGGAGTGGAAGAAGAAAGCCCTCTCCGAGAACTCTTGGATAGTCAGCATAGACGACGTTAAAGAGAGGGACTACGATTTGAGCGCGAGGAACCCGAACAGGAAGCTAACGATAGAGTACCCGGCGCCCGAAGAAATAATAACGAGCCTTGAGGAAAAGGAGAAGAGGATAAGCGAGCTTCTGGCAGAGATTAAGTCCGTCCTCGGTGAGAAGCCATGAGGGAAAAGCCGCTCACGGAGTTCATTGGTTCAAAGAAGGCCACCAAAGAGCAGGGGGAGAAACCCGCAGAGCCGAAGGTCGCGGGTCTGAAAGGGCCGTGGGAGTTGCCAGAAGGTTGGAGATGGGTGAAGCTGGGGGATGTCGTTGAGGTTAAAGGCGGGAAGAGACTGCCTAAAGGAGAAAAATTTAGTGATATGCCAACTCCATATCCATACCTTCGAGTTGACAGTTTTGAGAACTATACAATAAACCCCAAAAAGGTGAAGTTCATCAGTAAGGAGCTCCATGAGACCCTAAAAAGATACATTATAACCAGCAACGATGTGTACATTTCAATAGCAGGGTCTACAGGGATAGTTGGAATAGTTCCTCCAGAGTTCGATGGGGCTCACTTAACTGAAAATGCTGCAAGGCTTGTAATAACCAATCCTGATGCGCTATATAATAGGTTCTTAATGTGGTTCCTTGCATCTCCAAGAGGACAGGAGCAAATTAATGAAAACACAGTAGGGATTGGCCAGCCAAAATTAGCGCTAAAGAGAATAAAGGCATTCTGGATTCCTCTCCCCCCTCTCGAAGAACAAAAGCGCATCGTCACCAAACTCGACGAGCTGAACAGACGCCTTGAGGAAGCGAAGCGCCTCGCGAGGGAAGCAAGGGAGGAAGCGGAAAGGCTGATAGCTTCCGCTCTGCACGAGGTTTTCTCGAAGGCTGAGGAGAAGGGATGGGAGTGGAGTACTATAGGGAAAGTTGCAAAAGACATGAAGCCCGGATTCGCGAGGAACAAAAAACACATCAGCGAAGATGGAATTCCACATTTACGGCCAAATAACATCGATATCGGCCATCTAAATCTGGAGAAGCTTGTAAAAGTCAAACTTGATGAGAAAATCGATATTGAGGAATACTATCTCCAAAAGGGAGACGTGCTTTTCAATAATACTAACAGCTTTGAGCTTGTTGGCAGAGCTGCTTTAATAACCGAAGATCTTCCTTGGGGATACAGCAACCACATAACCAGAATCCGGGTTAAGCAAGATGTGATACTACCAGAATGGCTCACAGTGACTATTAACTATCTCTGGATGCAAGGTTACTTTAAGAGGGTGTGCACTCGCTGGGTTGGCCAAGCAGGAGTTAATATGAACACGCTCAAAAAGACTCCAGTACCCCTCCCACCTCTCGAAGAACAAAAACGCATCGTTGCCTACCTCGACTCCATCAACGAGCGCGCCCAAAAGCTCGTCAAGCTCTACGAGGAGCGTGAGAGGGAGCTTGAGCAACTCTTCCCCGCGATACTCGATAGGGCGTTTAGGGGTGAGTTATGAAGTGGGGAAGTTTGCTGTTTCTCTTTTGGATACTCTCGTTCTCATTGGTGGAACAGTCTTTGGTATTATTCTTGGAATTTATTGGAATAATTCCAAACTTATGGGTATTATCATTGCATTAGCTTTTGTCGTGTTTTTTGCTTTGAATTATCTTAGAAGCCGATATTCGGAGCAGACACTTACTAGTGATACTGAAACGTCCCAAAAGAAAACTGAAGATCTTGAAGAACTCCAAAAGCTCTTCTATATTCTCCTGAAATATGGTAGAGTTTCCGTGGGAGAAATTATGGGCATCTGGAAGAAAACTTATGGGGGAGACTCGGCGTTCATTGTCTATGAAAAAAGCTCTAAGTTCAAGCTAAAGTTGAATGATCTCGGGGACATTTTTGAAGCACTAGACATTAAAGAAAAGGATAAGAAAAAAGAAATCCGAGCAAAATTGAAGGGAATTCTCCCTGAGAAATCTCCTTTTTCAATGTTCATTGCAGAGGAATACACGGAACATTCAGCACCTTTGTTTGCATATTATCTAAGTCCATTCTACCTCCTTGTATTTCCAAAAGACCATAAACAACACTCCAATGAATTAAGTAAACGCTTGCTTTCTGGATATCTAAACTATGCCAAGAATTTCAAAAATGTCCTAAAAACTCGCTTGGAAAAGCTTCATGCCGAGTCTGATGGTAAAGAAGAGAAAGAGGTTCTCTCTCATCTTCTGAACAATTTGCAAGAGTGGAATCCCGCAGAGGCGATTCTTATCGTTACACCATTTTCAGCTGTTGATATTCCCCTTGGGAGATTTCATAAAAGAGCGTTAAACCTTCTCGAAAAATATCATCCACGTAGTCTTGAAACGATAAAGGAAGAGCTAACCAAGACCATACTCAGAAACCTTACACTCTCCCCCTTCTTGGAATATGCCGGGATACATCCCCATAAAATCCATGAGCTTGAAGACCATGAAGAAGAAATCAAGGCAAAACTGGGAATAAAACAGTGGGGAGAACTGTTTAAAGTCGACCTCGACCTAATTCAAGATGTATTCTCCCAGTACAACATTACTGAAGAAGAACTCGAACAAATTCTAAACGCGGTTGAGAAAATAACTGAAATAATCGAGCGCCCGGACAGAATTATGAGGAGGTAAACTAGATGCCCGGAGCAGACTACGGTTTCGGCCGGGCCGTTTCGGAGATCGTTGGAGGATTCACAATTTCCCTTGTAGTTAGAGCCTTCGCTTACAGTTTTGGCCTCCCATGGATGTCCGTTTTATTCAACGTCTTTTCCATCTTCATGACGATTGGCCTGATAGAAGTAATGCCCTTCTGGTCAATATCCTACCTGATGGGTTGGCTCGTTGGCCTGATTTACATTGGCCCAATCTTCCTGAATCTGCCAGAACTGCTACTGTACTTTGGAATAACGCTCCTTGTGCTCTACAGGAAGTTCAGCGGTTGATAAACTGACAAATTAGAACCCAAGAATCTGACAGAAATTTAACGACAACACGGGTAAGGTATATTTATTCTGCAAAAAG
>JAMOPD010000065.1 GCA_027064745.1 Thermococcaceae archaeon | reverse complement strand
CAGATATTAGTCCGTCTATTATGTATCCTTGGTGAAAGTCTAACTGGTGACGAATTTTTCCAGTGGTTAGGGATATTGAGTATGGCCAGCTTCCCTGAGGATGTTGTAGTTTAATTAGCGTTGATACTGTTTTCTCTATGAGACTTTCGTTTTCAAATTGACAGTTTATAATCTGAGACGCATAATATATGGCCTCTAATGCCTCTGCAGATGCGTTGGGAACTATCTTTCCCGAAGAACGGGGAGTATATAGAAAATATGTATATCGTTTCCGTTCTTCCACAAGACTCTCTAAAAATTTGCAGGAACTTTGAACTATCTCTTTAATTTTTGAAATGGGATTTATTTTATAATACATAACTAATCCTTTTATTGCATTAACAGTTCCAATTATATCCGGAACATTTGGGGACAACTCGCTTCCTATGGTCACATATGGGTAGTAATGAGAAGCCCAACAATGATAGCCATATTTATCAAACAATGAATGTTCTAACAATATTTTTAAGATGTTATGTGCCATATTTCTATATTCTTTGCTCCCAGTGCTTAAGTATAGCATAGAATATGCTTGAAGAAGCAATGCTAGTCCTTTTGTATCAACACCTTTCTGAATTTTTAATACCGGCCGCAAATTAACGGGAGAATGCTTGTGTAACTGAATCAGAAATATTTTGAGATAGGGATGAAGAATGTTTAGATTGGCAATTTTGGGATTGTTTATCCCATCGTAAGGATCCCAACTCTCAAGTCCGTTTTGCTTTATCCACAAGTGCAATTTTTTTACTGATTGCATTAGCAGATGATCCCTCATTAGATTTCACCTACAAGTCGCTCTAAGAGTATCTCTACAATTCTCTTGCTCGCGTTTCCATCCCCGAATCTATGATTATAGGTTTCTCCACTTGGCTCAAACTCTTCTATTGCCTTCACTATTTTCTCTCTATTGGCACCCACTAAAACGTTCCACCCATCTTTAACTGTTTCCACCCACTCAGTTTTCTCTCTCAACGTAATACAAGGGACCTTGAGGAAGTATGCCTCTTTTTGAACACCCCCGGAATCCGTTATGATTTTTCTGGCGTTTTCTTCTAGGACGAGCATGTCTAAGTAACCCACTGGAGGGACTAAAAGAATGTTTGGAGATTTTTCGATTTTTTCTATCAGCCCATAAGCCTCCATATACTTTCGAGTCCTCGGATGGACTGGAAAGACTATCAACTCGTTAATCTCAATAAATGCATTGATTATATTGGTCAATCTTTCCTTGCTGTCTGTGTTTTCTGCCCGGTGAACCGTAGCCAGCAAGTATTCTTTAGGTCTTAATCCCAATTCATTGAGGATTCTCGATTTCTTTCGTGCGATTTTTATATTGTAAAGCAAAGCATCGTACATTACATCCCCAGTTAGATAAACCCCGTCTTTAATGCCCTCCTTGTGAAGATTCTTTACTGCGGTTTCTGTCGGAGCAAACAGGTAATCACTAACGTGGTCAGTCAGAACTCTGTTTATTTCTTCGGGCATCCTTTTATCAAAACTCCTCAAGCCAGCCTCCACGTGAGCAACTTTAATGTGGAGCTTCACTGCCGCCAAAGCACCAGCTAGAGTTGAATTTGTATCACCATAAACTAAAACCAAATCTGGCCTCTCTTCAATTAAGACTTCCTCAATTCTCTTTAACATCTCTCCGGTTTGATACCCATGACTTCCAGACCCAATTCCGAGATAATAATCCGGTTCTGGAATGTTTAGCCGCTCAAAGAAGATTTTATTCATTTCATAATCATAATGCTGACCGGTGTGGATTACAATCTCGTTAAAATGCTTCCTCAACTCTCTCGAAACGGATGCCATTTTAATAAACTGGGGACGAGCACCAACGATAGTGGCTATCTTCATAGGCATCACCTAAAGCGATATTGTATCTCAGGATTTTCTTTGAACTCCTCAAAGCTCTCAGGATAATTCTCTACAAACCAAACCATGAAGGAAGTTAGATCAATTTTATCTCTTAGCAACTGTTTTCTTTTCTTTTCCCAGATTTTCTTGATATTTGATTGTTCTATTAGCTCTAGAGCCTTTTCGATGACTTTTTCAGGCTCATGGATGTTGTAGATAAGCCCATATTTTCTTTCAAGCTCTATGAAGTTCCCCATGTCCCGAGATCCAACGAATGAGTTGCTTCTTATTGCTGGTGTTCCGAGTACTCCAGCCTCGGTAGTCATAGTCTGGGAGTCGCAGACTAAGAGGTTCGCATAGTACAGAAAGTGATGTATGTGCTGGGGAGGTATCGGAAGTCTATACTTCTCAAGTTCCTTAGGGAGTAGAGATTCTGATGAAACAAACACCGTGGCATATTGACTTAGTTCCTTGACGAGTTTGAGTTTCTGTTTTAGCGAAAAACCTCCTTCGCTAATGTCATGATAGGCTTTCCAAGCAACAAAACGAATTAACACGAACTCCTCATTCCGAGAGATCCCAGCGTTAGAAAGAATTTTAAAATCTGGCTTAAAATGATTTGGATGCAGGTATGCTAGCTCCTTGTAACTGGAAACTCTTATTTCCTTGGCTCCGTATGAGTGTCGAAGTGAATCAGGGACTATTATAGTGTCTACGAACGGTGTTGTTACCCAATCTGCTATTGGGAATCTAATCGCTTCGGGCTCGGAGTCATTAAAGATTATTGAAGGTTTTCTCAGAAGAAATGCTGAATGTGCTATTGTAGGATTTAGTAGTCCCATTAGATACGTTGGATTAAATCGTCTTGCTATTTTGTAAATTTGGATATCCCTTAAAATCCATTCTTTAAAAATTCCAATTTGGCCTTTGCTCAGATTTCCAACTTGAACAAAAGGAATATTGTATGCATTAAGTAATGATATTGTCACATCCTTGTTTCTTGCAGTTACAAGAAACTCAACGCCTTTATTGGATAGTATCTTGATGAAGTTTCTGTAGAGATGAACATGAGCGGGATGTCCGAGATCAATAAATATTCTCATAATAATCACCCATTTTCAGCTGTAATTTCCATTCCTCCTCTCCTCCTCCATGTCAAATAACATTGCAAAGAGGAACATCAGCAAACCAATCATAAAGATTATCAGCGAAAGTGCGGCCCTTGGAAAGAAGTTCGTCCCATGTTGAATCCACTTGTAATAGATTGAGTAAATAACACCTCCAACACCGAACAGCAGGAAGAGGATCCCAAATATATAGAAAAACACCAGTGGATGGAAGTTGTAGAGCAGATATTTTGTTTTTAGCCTCCAGAAGAAATCCCTTAATAGGAGCCAAGACACTTTAATAATGTACTTTGTATACTTTATCTTGGACTTCTCTTTTCCGTATTTTGCGGGAATTGGAACATCCAGAACTCTAAAACCATAAACATTGAGCTTAACAAGAAGATCGTTTGGATAGCCATACCAGTGATAGACGGAATCTAAATCAATTTTTTCTAAAGCCTTCCTAGAGATGGCAGTGTATCCGTTCTGAGGATCCATTAAATGCCAGTATCCGGATGCTATCTTGGTTAGGAAGGTTAGAATCATGTTTCCCAGATACCTGAATTTGGGCATGTTTCTAACGTACTCCGGCCCAAGAAGGCGGTTGCCCTTTGTGTAATCTGCCTTTCCATCGATGATTGGATCCAACAGATCCGGGAGATAAGCAGGATCCATCTGGTTGTCCCCGGCCATGACGGCAACTATGTCTATGCCGTCATGTAGGGCCTTTTTGTAACCGTCGATGATAGACTTACCAACACCTCGGTTTATTTCATGTTTGATAAGGATTATCCTAGGCTCCTTCTCCATGAACTTCTCAACTATCTGTGATGTTTT
>JAMOPD010000064.1 GCA_027064745.1 Thermococcaceae archaeon | reverse complement strand
ATATGGGTTTAGCTCTTTTAGTGTCGCTGTTATTAACTTTGTCTTGTCATCAAATCTAGCATTAAGCTTGTATCTTCTGAGAGTTGCACCTAATGTAGTGATTTTTGTTTGTAAATTGTTTACAAGGGTATTTATACCATCTACAATATTCCCCAGTATTTGCATAATCTGGCTGTCCATGAGATTAAGGATCCCGTCGATATCGTTTACGAATTCAACACTCTCCAATGCATTGGCAAGTTCATCTACACTAGATATCAAACTAGATGGGAGTTCCACATCTCTAGGTTTATTTTCTAAGAGATTCTTTAGCTCGGGAAGTTCACTTTGGAGTTCTTTTATTATCCGATACATCTCATACGGAAGTTCGTTTAGTTTCCTAAGATCTTCAATTTTTTCACTTTCGATAATTGAGGCAACCTCATCGATAAGATCTACAATTTCCTCTTTCATTCTTCCAACCCCCTAATATAATCTGAAAGATCCCGCAAAAAGCTAACAAGTTCCTCATTTCTTTGAATCGGGGATCCAGAAGAATGAGTGGGCTTATTGTGTAGGGCCATAGCAACAACTCCCCTGGTCATCCAATATCTTTCTTCAACTTGGGGATTATTCTTGGAAACTATTAGTCCCTTCTCTCCAGGCTGCTGTATTGGATTTAGTTTTTCCCAGAGCATAGGATCATGGAGGAAGAAAGATTCGGTGGGTATCTTTTTAGTTAGAATTATGCCAAGGACTGTTCTCATGGATTCTTCAGAACGCCCTCCTCTACCTATCCTCTGCCGTAAGGATATTGGAGAGTCAATGCCCGCGTTGAGTATGAAGGATACACTAGAATAGTCCACTCCAAGCTCTAAGCTAGAAGTTGTAAACGCCACTGCTGGTCTGCTTCCACTTTTGAGACCTTTTATAACCTTCTCTCTGGTTCTAGCATCAAGTTCGCTGTGCATTTCGGATACTCTATCCAGCAAATCCTCTATGGGTTTGTTTTGAAGACGGTTACGTAGTCCTAATAGTAGTCTTGGGTTTTGGACATAGTTGGCGTATGAATATGCTGCATCCTTTGGGGTCATAGCCTTATTAGTATCATAGAGTCTATCTTTAGGCTCCCTAAGAGAAATATTCTCTCTAAACCCAGCCATAGCAGATCTTATCTCACTTATGTTCTCAATGAAAATTAAGGATTTTGGATGATATTCTTTCTTTTGTATTTCATAGACATAGTTAATGAATGCCATATAAACGGCCCATAGTTGAGCGTATGTAGACCAAGAATATTTAGGCATTATATCATAGACTCCCATTATAACAAGGCGTCTTCCAGAAAAGAATATACCTTTTTCTTCTAATTTCTTGCGATATTCTGTGAAGTCTATATGCTCTGGATGTCTCTCTGATATCTTTTCACCAAAATCTTTTGGATTCGGAACAGTGGCAGAGGACATTATAACTTCAAAATTATCTCTATTTTCGCTTATTTTCCGCATTGTCCTTAGTAAGATGGAAACTAACGCCCCACTAAGACCAGTATATTCGTGAGTCTCATCTATGATCACTAAACCTGTTTTTGTGAAATATTTAGCATTTATGTCATTCTTATTGTTATCAAGTATTCTTCTTTCCAAGGTCCACATATTGGTTATTAGCAGATCAGGATTTCTATGCCCCATTTCTTCTCTTGTTGGAATTATAAAATCAAAGACTTCATTATTCCCCTCAGTCCCAACCAGAACTTTCCCACCTTTAACTCTATAAACTAATTTCTCTTTATTTCCAAGTTCGATGCCCCTAAAGGGAAATGAAAATTCTTCGGGAGGACGTTCCCCAGTAGCCTTTTGATACAGAGCTCTAAGCCCAGAACGTTTGTCTGTGACGTTTTTAGGAGTCTCCCCGTCTCGTATCCCTATTGTTATCGCCTCAAGTCCATATTCTTTAAGAATCTTGTTAAGAGTATACACCATCGAGATAGCCCGTCCGGCTTGATCAATTGCTAGTGCCTTTCTAGGGTATACCAGTATAGCATTTTCATATTGGCCGGAAGTTTTTGCCTTGAGGATCCTAGCTAAGGCATACAAGAGAAATATTTCAGTTTTTCCTGAACCTGTTGGAGCAGTTATTATGGTGGCCCACTCATAGGAGGGCTTTTTAAGCAAAAGCTCAGTAAGAGCAATAGCCTGAAATGCGTCTAATCCTCCATTATTGAAGTGTTTCTGCAAAAATTCAAGATAAATATCTGCTCCATTGTTAGTTCCCTCAAAAAAGTGATTTATCGCTTTATGAAGGCCTTTCAATATCCCAATCAGGTGTGGAGGGCAATAACAATTAGGCTTTATAATACGATCCTTTGTTGAGGGGATAGGAAACTCGTAAAGGGCTAGTCTTGGACTCACAATATAGGGATGTCCATCTGGACTAGTTCGCAGAAAAGCGCTTCTAACAGCAACATCCATATGAAGTGTTCTATATTCATTTCCCTTAACATGAACTCGGACTAGAAACCCTTTATTTTCCAAATTTTGAATACACTTATTTGCTAAATCCTTAGAGAATCCCTTGTCTATAAGAAGTCTTGTTAATTCTTCTTTGGTACTCCCAATTAATGGAGATTCAGGTTTTACCACACCGGTCGTGTACTCCTGTTTTGGGCCCGGAGGGATGTCAACTAATTTTTTAAAATCATACTTAATGAGAATATGGTAACACTCAACCAGTGCATTTTTATCTGCCAACTTCACTAGACTCACCATATTTATTAGAGGCTAGTTTAGCTATTAAATATTTTCCTCCTATTATTAAGTAATTTGGAGGGCTGGAAGCAGCAATTAATAAACTTCTAGTATCACTCAGCTTATGCTATAACCCCTAGGGTGATAAACCCCAGCTAGTAGGGTGGTACTGTCAAGGATCTAGAATCCATGAACACATTACCCTAGGGGTCTGCATAGAGCGGTATACCCTTCTAAGTTTTCCTGATTTTTGACTGGTCCATCTCAGCCATAGCTGCCAAGATCTCAAAGCTCAGCTGATTTCTTTCCTGTTCATCAAACAGATTAGCATTGCTTAGCAAAATATCCATAGCTGCACCTGGGAAACCGCTCTTAATAAGATGCTGGATAATTTTAGCAATAGTATCTTTTAAAAGCTTGGAAAATATCTTGTCATTAATTTCCCTAGTAGCTTCTTCAAAGATATGTTCTATGCCAATGCTTGATTCCTCGGATTTACTCTTAATCCTAGCCTTTTTGAAGTTTCTAAGGAGATCCAGAACAAGAGCCCTGTGTTTCTCACTCAAAGCATCTAGGAGGACCAATCCAGTGAGTATAACATCAGAGTACGAGTAAGAGATTTTGCTTATATCTGATAGCTTCTTCTTTTCAGCATGAAGAATTTTATAGGCGTCTTTTGTGATCCTAATAGTTTTTGTATTATCGTCCTTCACTTGGACTCCCCAGAAGCATCCTGAATCAGAGATTATAAAAACATTATCTCTACAGAATGAACCAAGCAGCGGTGTCAATCAAAGTTATACTTGCTTCTCCCTGCAACTTTCTTGGTATCACTAACTAACTCCTTTAAGGAGCTATATTCGTTTGCTAATTTTCAATTTCTGTAATAACAACCTCGGTATGAATAATTTTATTAAATTCTCACTTAGCTATATCCTCTGACAAAAAAGCAAAGCTACCAGTCCAAAGGATCTGAAAAGAGACCAATAGCAACAGCAATAATAATTATGAATAAATCCATCAACTTTTCCAGCAGTAGCAACCTCAACTCCTCAATACCCGATTAAAGATAGTTGTGTTGTTATTAAAGAACTCTCAGAGCTTTTTTGGAAATTTGGAGCAGTT
>JAMOPD010000063.1 GCA_027064745.1 Thermococcaceae archaeon | reverse complement strand
ATACTATCATTGATAGCTATGATTTCTTATCCCGGCAACTATAACACCCATGGAGTTTTGAGTCCGGGAAACTATGCTCTAAACACAAGCTTTGATGAAAAATATTATGTTAGAAATCGCACTCTCATTATGCATTCTGAAAATGCCAGTGTAATAATATATCACGACAGGAATCTAACAAGTCATGTATTCTCAAATGACACCTTCATTCTTAAACTCTATTCAATCCCCCACATCACGGTGGAATGCGGAAAAGTTAATTATACCTACAGCATGAGTGGAACTAGATATCCTTACTCAGCACTCTCCATCCCTGCATTCATTTTAATGATTGTAGGAAGTGCCTTCGCAATGATGGGATATATCAGATTTATGGGAGAAATAAAGGGTGGTGGAAATGAGGGAGCTTGACTACAACTCAGTGATTGAAAAACTAGTGTCTTTTATAGCCCAGAAGGTTAAAGAAGCAAAAGCCGGCGGTGTTGTTATAGGAATAAGTGGTGGGGTAGACAGCGCAGCCACAGCCTATCTTGCCGTTAAAGCCCTCGGTAGGGAGAAGGTGCTAGGCTTGATAATGCCCTATTATGAGACACAGGATGTTGAGGATGCCAGACTAGTATGCAATGAGCTTGGCATTGAACACAGAATCATGAGCATCAAACCTATCGTGGACTCCTTTGAGAATGTCCTCTCCTGGGAGCTCGATGAAAGAAACAGAGGCAACATAATGGCACGCACAAGGATGATACTCCTCTACGCCCATGCAAACGCCAGAAACCTTCTTGTCCTTGGAACAAGCAATAGAAGCGAAGTTCTCACAGGATATTTCACAAAATGGGGTGACGGTGCCAGTGATTACGCTCCTCTGATAAACCTGTATAAGACAGAGGTATGGGAAATAGCAAGACGTCTTGGAGTTCCTGGAAAGATAATAAGGAAAAAACCAAGTGCTGGTTTGTGGGAAGGTCAGACTGATGAGGATGAACTCGGAATAAGTTATCAACTTCTCGATGAGATTCTCTATTTACTTGTCGACGTAAAAATGCCAGAGGAGACAATTGCCAAAGAGCTTAAGATTCCAATTGAAACAGTTCAACACGTCAAAAACCTCATTCAGAATAGCGCGCACAAACGGCGACTTCCAGTGGGCCCTGAGGTGAGAACTTGAAAAAAGGTTATATTTTAGTTTTTTTGGCCGCTTCAATGTGGGGTACTCTAGGAATTTTTGCAAAGTTTTTATATGGATTCAATTTGAGTTCATTTACTATAGTATTTTATCGTGTATTCTTTGCTTTCCTGCTCCTGCTCCCATACAATCTACTCAAGGGAGGTCTCACAGTAAGTTGGAGCAGGCTAAGGTTCTATGCAGTTTACGGCTTCTCCAGTATATTTCTTTTTTATACTCTCTATTTTTATACGGTTAAAATCTCCTCCATTTCCCTTGCAGTTCTTTTACTCTATACTGCCCCACTATACTCCACACTTATGGGCTATTACTTTTTTAGAGAACCAATAACGCAGAAAAAAGCAGTTGCACTTGGAATGGTTATAATAGGTGTTCTTCTCGTTGTTGACCTGAAGGGAAGTAATGTGACACCTCTGGCAGTAGTTCTTGGCCTGCTCACGGGTGTAACATACGCCCTCTATGGAATATTGGCAAAATTTGCCGTCAGAAGGGAAAGACCTGAAGAGGCTCTATTTTATACCCTAACATTTGGAATGATTTTCTTAATACCCTTCACGGATTTTAAAGTTCCATCTGCAACTCTCCCTTATCTTTTTGCTCTTGCTTTCTTCCCTACATTCTTAGGATACATCTTTTACAATAACGCCCTTAAAGAAATCGAGGTTAGTAAAGCCTCAATAATTGCTACCATAGAGCCTGTTGTTGCACTGATCCTTGCATTTTTAATATTCCATGAAGCTCTAACACCAAGACAACTTATTGGGGCAGCCCTGATAATAGGGGGCTCACTCATAATACATGCAACGGAGAAAGATTAGCGGGTGGCAGGTAGTTGTGCTTAACAAGCATCTTGAGCCGCGAAAGGTTTTTTTCAACCAGTTTCAATAGTTTAAGGATTCTTCTCTGAGGGGCAAAGCTTCAATTGAGTGTTTTAGGGTTAACATAACTAGTATATTGTTTTAAAAAGTTACGACCAAACCAAAGATACTGTCAGGAGTTAGACTGCCCTATCTGGATTTATTATAAGCTCACAGGTTATCCTGACAGCATGAAACCAAAAAGGCTAAGAAAGGAACTAAAAATAGAAATACCTCTCAAGTTCCCATTCCGTTACCTTTTTTGTATCCCTTGGAATACCATTTTCATCCACATATTTGATGTAGTCTGCCCATTCCTTTTCTTTATATGAGGCAAAATTTCTGTAAGCTTTACCAAGCGCTCTTTTGAGGAGTTTATCCTTTTTAAGCTCCCTCAAGGCTTCTTTTAGATTTTCTGGGAGAGTACCTATCCCAAGTTCTTCCCTAGCTTTTTCACTCATCTCATAGACGTTCTCCTCAACATAGGCTGAAGGTTCGATTTCATTCTCTATTCCGTCTATTCCTGCTTTCAATATAGCCGTAAACGCTAAATACGGATTTGCACTTGGATCTGGACAGCGATATTCAATCCTAGCTCCCTTGCCCCAAGATGCTGGAATTCTTATTAACGCACTTCTATTTCCGTATCCCCATGAAATATATACAGGAGCCTCATAATCAGGAACTAGTCTCTTATAACTGTTTACTGTTGGATTTGTTAAAGCGGTTAATGCTCTAGCATGTTCCAGTATCCCTCCGATAAAATACATTGCAGTTTTGCTGATGCCTTTTTCCCCCATGAAAAGATTCTTGTCGCCCTCCCATAGGCTTATATGGAGATGCATGCCATTTCCAGGCATTCCATATACTGGTTTTGGCATAAAAGTTGCATATAGTCCATGCATTTCACCCACTGCTTTTACAATATATTTGAAGCTGATTATATTATCTGCAGTTTTTAGGGCATTATCAAAGCGGAAATCAATCTCATGTTGGGCGCGTCCCACTTCATGATGAAGAACTTCAGGAATCAGTCCGAAATATGGCATATATAATGCGATTTCTCGCTTGATATCCCTTGCTTTATCAAGATTTATTATGTCAAAATATCCTCCAACATCAGGAAGATGAAGCTCCCAACTTCCATTTCTTTTGAAGAAATAAAACTCCGGTTCCGGTCCAATATATGCGGATATCCCCCTTTCTCCAAGCTCGTCAAGAAGATTTTTTAATATAGCCCTCGAATCTGCCCAATATGGTTCCTTATCTTTATAGATATACCCGTAAACTCTGGCAACCCTTTCCCATGGTACTTCTGCAAAAGTTGAGGGATCGGCTTTAAAGATTAGATCACTATCCTCAATCTCCTGAAACCCAGATATAGAAGAACCATCAAATGCTATACCCTCTTTAACTGCCTCTTCATACCTTGTCATAGGAATCTCCATGCCCTTTGGAATCCCGTTTATATCTACAAATATGAGCTGAATGAACTTAAGTTCCTTTTTACTATCCAATTTTTGTATTAATGGGATACTAATTTCACTCACCTAGTTCACCACCTTTAATTATTTGTTCATTATAAGACTGCTTATACTGAACAAGTGTTCTAATATAAGGTTTTTGATTAATCAATTGACATAATGACAATCTAAAAATTTGAACATCATATAAATGTTAATTTTATATTTAAAGTCCGATATAATATGCATACAAATGTTAAAACAAAGTCGAAAATATTTTAGCCTCTGTTGAGCATTTGATATCATGCCAAGAGTAGAAATAGAAAATATAATAAATAAGGAGATAAACAGAATAAATCTCCACTTGCCAAAGGCTAGAAAAACGCTATCTCAGCTATTAAGCGAAGAAGAACCAAAAATACAGCTTAGAGATGGCAGTTATCATTATTTTAAAAAAAATGAGCTCAAACTACTTTCAACATTGATTGAAGAATGGGAAATAATGTCCCTCCGTCTTCCTATAGTACTAGAGATAACAAGCGTATGGCATGGTTACTTCAGAGTCAGAGGAAAAATAGAAGTTAAAGTCATAGAGAAAATTTTAAACCAATATGACATATTAGAAGAAAAAACTGAGGTAATACTTCCCAGATATCTTCTTCCAAAAATCAGAAAAACTCTACCAACCACAACAACTTATGCATTCATAATGGAGTGAGAGGGATGAATGATAGACATACGCTTATAAACTACTACGCATTCACAATCCCGCATATAACAGTCTTAGCTGGAGCACTTCTGGGAATCCTTCTCATAGTTGGAATAAATCCAAAAATTGCTCTTAGTATATTTTCAATAGTCTATGGTTCTCTGCTCATTATTATAGGCCTTATAGTTAGACCTCAATTTTCAAAATTGACCTTATATAAAATTAGTATCATATTCTTCCTGGGAATTTTACTTGCTGGAATTGTTTTGTTTTCACTTTCTCTAGCAATAGGGAGTAGTTAATAATAGAACACAAAAAGATTTAGGCATTTGTCTAGACTTTCCCAACAGTGCTCCATAACTTTATATTAATAAAAGACAAAAAATATCAAGGGGAAGAAACATGAGAAGATGCATGATCATTGTCATGGTTATAATGTCTATGTTTTTCAGTATCCCCGTATCTGCTCAGAATGCGGCAATAGTTGCGCAGGGCAGTATTACAGTTGTGTCGGGGGACTATTCCTTTGGGTCCATTATTTTAACAAATGCAGGTAATTTAGCATATGATTTAGTAACATTGCAGGATTCTAAGATAGTGGATGAAAATGGAAATGAAATCTCTGGTTTTAGCCTTTCATTCGATAGGACAAATTTCATTGGATGGAAAGCAGGTAAAAGTTATACTCTTGGCTATAAGATTACCGCAGGGAGAAATACCCCCCCAGGAGACTATTCATTGGTATTAAGATTTAGAGCATTGACATCCGGTGGTGGTAGACTATATCTTCTAAAAGTAAAAATACCAATAAAAGTTCTCAAAACTCCCCTGCAATTTGGAATTTTATCATTTTACAACAAAGCACGACCAGGAGCTAACCAAGTATTTAACGGAGATATTTTGGTTGTATATTCTCACATTAAGAATATTGGTCATTTTAATATTTCAGCTGAAGCTACTACATATTTAGAAAGAAATAAAATACGTTATCTATCAACTTCTAAACATGTAACCTTAACTCCTGGGGATAATATTGTTAAGTTCGAGATACATATACCCACTGATTTCCCGGAAGGCACATACACTTTTATATACTCAATCAAATACCCTGGAGGGGAGAAACAGTTCAAAAAATCAATTCACATTGGAGTTGGAGTGAATATAATAAACACATCAATAAAATCTTCAGAACTCTTTTTAAATGAAGCCAATACAGCATATATAACCCTCATAGCAGATCGGGATATCCCACTAAGGATTTTAACAACAGCCTCCAGTAAAAAGGGTATGATTTCAAAGACAGAGAAGACAGTTAAAATTCCCGAAGGGACTCATATCCTCCAAATTGAACTACCAACAAATGTATCTGGTGACGTAAAGGCAAATATCTTAATTTATTACGGAACAAAACTGCTCAAGAATTCTTCTATCGAATATCATGTTGTATCATACCCCATTCTATCCAATATAACCTATCGAAAAATCAGTGAAGACATGGTCGAAATTAATCTGAGAATAACAAATAAAAATGATGAGTTAATCCACAGCATCTTAGAGTATGAATTATATACTTCAGAGAGAGTACTATACAAAAAATCACTGAATATAACCCTCCATCCTGGAAGTCTAATGCTCAAACTTAATTTTAAAGTACCTCCAGGCAAAAAGATATATTACAGGTTCTCACTCAGTGCTTTCAACAAAAATACAGTGAGAGAAGGGAGCATTATCCTCCCCATGCCTTCTACTCCTACTTCTTCATCAAGTACCTCATCCAAATTACAAACTACGTCACAAAGTCCAAGTAATACCTCCATCCCTATAACCAGAACTAATCAGCAAGATAACAAAAAGCTTTATGTTCTTGTTATCTTGGTAATTGTTGGGGTTATAATCATAGGATATCATGAAAACATGGAAAACAAACTAAAGAGAGCAAAATTAAAACCAAAACCAAAGAAAAAATCTCCATTAGGAAGATTTAAACGACCGAAGATTCCCAGATTTAAGGAGAGCAAAGAGCTTCCCAAGAAATGAACCTAACCTTTTTATCCTCTATTTCTCTAACCTTTTCTGGTGAGGGGGCTGGGGCTGTCGGGCTCTGCCCGAGGAAGTTCCGCCCACCACACCGGGACCGCGGTGCCGCAAGGCACCTCTCGAGAGGGAGGGCAACGGCGCAGAAACGACACGTCCCGGCGGGCATGGGGATGAAAGCGGCGAAGGACCCGGCAACGGTGCCCGAGCTAACCCGCAGACGACCCGTCGGGGATCGGTGAAACGGCCGTCCCGCGGGGTGCAAGGCCAAAGGAGGGGTGATGAGTTCCCGGTGGGAGCCCCGTGGTAGGCCGCTCAGTCGAATGCCTCTGAATACAGAAGGCGGGCTATAGCCCCCTCACCTAATGTTTCAATATATCCAGCAGTGAGATCAAGAGCTCCAACAATAGTTCTTGCTGTAGGAACACCTCATCAGAAATGCATAAACGGAAGGCAAAGACAGTATGAACCACGAGTAGAGAGTTAATACTCCTCAGAAACCTCCCAAGGTTAGGAATTCTTCACCGCTCATTATTATAATAACTCCCAGAAATGCGAGTGTTATGAGAAGTGTCTGTGATTTTCTCACCAAGGAACTCGCTGATATTACAACGCCAATAATAGGCGCAATGTAGTACACAAGCGTCGTATAGAGGAATGCAGTGAATAGAAAAACCCAGTTCAAAGCTAAAGCAATAGCAAGCAGTAGAACCTCAGCTCTTTACAAACCCTCCTCAACCATCCAGACTCTCTGAATGTGTAAAACCCCCCCAGAAACAGGAGGACACCAAGTCTCACACTGATTTTAACCCTTCCCATGCTCCTCGCGCCATATTTTGTATGCCTCTTCAACCTCTTTCTTTCTGAATCTAGGAACAGCATTCTTAAAAGGATTAAATTTTTCGAGATCCCGTTCTGAAGTCCCAATGTACGTCGTTACGAAGCCTGCCTTTGAGTGGAGACTTGACGGCACTCTCAGGATCCTTTTCACGTCAACGGTAACCCTACCGTCAAAATATGCCTTTGAGAACGTTGATGAGAGTGCAAATAGCTTCAGCAGTGTTTTGTATCCTATGCCGCGGGGAAATGATGTTAAAAGTGCTTTTCTGACAAAACCATCATAAATCTGTTTCCTGTTTTCCATGATTTTCTTCATCTGGCCTTTGTTGAGCCCTATATTTAAGAGGTGATTTTCGTTGATTCTCCTGATAAAATAACCAAAGCGGAGACGGAAGACCCTGAAGTAACCTGATGAAAGCATGACTTTTCTGCTCTGAAGGTCTTCAAATGTTATTTCCTCAGCAGCCGATATATATGCCAGAATCCTCTCCCTGGCCTTTCCGTCAAGCTGGAGGGCCCATTCATCAATGACCCTGATATGATAACCCCTTCCCGAATAAATAGCATGCACATCCTCAAGCCCAAAATCCTCTTTCAACACCACAAGCGTATCTTTAGCAAGCTCTTTTGCATCCTCGAGGCAGACAGGGCATACCATACCGTGTTCATGATTACATCTCCTCAATGGCAGGTCTTTGGCATCTATATCAAATACAAGCTCGGCTCCCATCCACCCAGCCATTTCCCTCGGCTCTTCATAAAGAGCCACGCTTGAGAACATTGCATAGGGAGCTGTCGCTTTTACATAGTCTTCCAAATCCCTGACGTCCTGAAAGACGTTCTTCCTATCATTTGGCCCTTCACCAGTGTGGTCAAACCCGAATTCTCTCTTTTCCAGAGTTTCTACCAAAAAACCTGGAATTTTGTTAGCATTCCATTCCTTTCTGTAGTAAATGAGTCTCTCCTTCTTTGTGACCTCTCTAAAAAGCTCACTCATTTTTCTCACCTGACCGTTTGTTCTCAAGGTAGAGCCTCCTCAGGTAATATGTGAGAGGATTCTTTATATTCCTGCAATTTCTATCTGGCTTACATAGCTGAGGAGCATTTGCTCTTATCTTGTCGCAGTTTGGGGGGAAATACCATGGGGTATTCCCACTGTCTTCGATGTTTGGCTTATCCGTGAATCCAAAGCCAAGGTGATACCAGATATTCTTGACCTCATTTGGCTGATCCTCAAACAGAGGTGGCGTGCATCTGTTTCCAGCCTCAATTATGACAGGAAGAATCTCCTTTTCTATTACACTCAGGTCTTTAATGCAATCTTTCACTCTGATGTCCTTTCTTGGTGGATTGGGACATATACGCGCATAGCTCAGGAAAGAAGTTAGAAGTACTGTGATTGCATAATTCCTCAATCCAGATGGAACACCTCTTATGGCGGCTTTTATACATGGTGGGAAGAGATCAAAGCGCAGAGGCTGAGCTTTTGCACTTCCAAATCTCTCAAGCCTTTCCTTAAAGTAATCTCTAGCAAATTCACTCAGCTTCTCGTACAGCCTGAGATAATACTGGGGTAATTCATCCCGTATTTCATAGAGGATTTCCACAGCTCTCTCAACATTTCTCTCAAATGATTTCCTCCAGAGTCTCAGCATCTGCCTCTCGGTAAGATAACCATGTCCCTTCTTTATGTAAATCTCTTTTAAACTATCTTCCCACAGCAAGAGGATGTCTTTAATATGCATCTTATACTCCAGCTGAAGTTTTTTCCTTTCTTCAGATGATATCTCCTCGTGGAGCCTTTTTTCTAATATAATGCGATCCTTCTTCGGAATCTCATCCTCATCGAAAGTGGTTAGAGGGAGGCTGATTTTACTATGACTAATGCCGTATCTGGATATTCTCTCTGTGTATATCCTTGCATTGGCCTCTTTAACAATCTCCATCTCAAGACCATAGGGGGAAAACGCTAGGGCTCCTAGAAGGGCATAGAACCCCATAAGATCTTCTAAATCAGCCAACTTCAAAAGTTCCGAAGGTAGTTTCCCATTTTTAAGCCAAATTACCCTTTCCATAGCCTTATCTATACCTACATAACTCGGAATCCGCATCAGCAGTTCATTTACTCCTCCTATCTCTCTAACCAGTTCTTTTGCTGCTGGTCCAAATGGATCTAACATTGCTTCACCTTATCAAATATCCACCAACGAAAATAAAACTCTTGTGATTTTTAGGTGTTGTATTACTAGATTTGTTGGTACCAATCCAAAAGACTTATATCATAGGAAAACTAAAACCTATAAATGGCCAGAGAGTTAAACTTAACAGTGTCAAGATACTCGGGTGATTTCCATGAATGGTGAATATAAGGTTGAGAGGATTAAGAGTGGCATTCCTGGCTTAGATGAGCTTGTTGGTGGTGGTTTTCCAAAAAATACTACAATTTTGGTTACAGGTTCTACTGGTACTGGCAAGACTACATTCGGTGCCCAGTTTATCTATAAAGGTGCTGCAGAATACGGGGAACCTGGAGTATTTGTCACTCTTGAAGAGAGAGCCCAAGACCTCAGAAGGGAAACCAGAACATTTGGTTGGGATTTCAAAAAATATGAAGAAGAGGGGCTAATTGCTATAATTGATGGTGTGAGCTCAACAGTAGGGTTACCTTCTGAGGAAAAATTTGTTCTTGAGGATAGATTAAATGTAGAAAACTTCCTTAGGTATATTTACCGTGTTGTTAAGGCTATCAACGCTAAAAGACTCGTTATAGACTCGGTTCCATCTATAGCCTTCAGGCTAAAAGAGGAAGCACAGATTAGAGAGGTTCTGCTTAAATTAAATACGATACTTCTTGAAATGGGGGTAACTTCCATCCTCACTACAGAGGCTCCTGATCCAAAGGCAGGAAAAATAAGCAGATATGGGATTGAGGAATACATTTCAAGAGGCCTTATTCTTCTAGACTTCAGGGAAAGGGATGTTGAACTTAAACGTTACCTTATAATCAGAAAAATGCGCGAGACAAAGCATTCCATGCGTAAATATCCCTTTGAAATAACAAACAAGGGTATTGTTGTCTATCCAAGTGGTGAAATGTATTAAGTACAATTCATGCCTTTTAGAGTTTTATACTGGTCAGGATAGGTTAGACAGCCCGTCAGGCACCCCCACAGGTCATCCTGACAGTATGAACAGTGCCGCCGATAGGTATTTAACTCTTGGCATCCTAATATTTAAGGGTGAGTTCTATGAACTTGGACGTTATAAAAGAGTTTCTGGAAGATATTGGGGCAGACTACACGGAAATTGAGGGGGAAATGCACCTCTCTCCGGAGGTTTTCTATGAAGTCTGGAAGTATATAGGACAGCCTGAATTAAAAACATATATAATTGAGGATGAGGTTGTGGAACCGGAGTCCTACGATCCGCCTCAGATGAAATACACCTCCACACGGAAGGTTAAAATAAAGAAGATTTATTTTGAGACTCTTGAGAACATAAAGGTTGTTACGGATTATTCTCAGTTTCAGAAGCTTCTCCGTGAAAGATCTTAATTTCATGTTTTTAATTCTAACATTATTTTTAGCATTAAAACTCCCATGCAGTTTGTTCTTTTAACACCGAGCCTCACAGCAAGATAGCCTATCATCCCTGCGGTTAAGAGAAAGGTTATTCCAATGAAACCATCAAAATAGTATGAAGTGGAAATTATAAAAAGCATTATTCCAAGGTTTAGTTTTCTATAATCTGCTTTCTGGAGCAGTTTCCCGATAACCCCAGCGAGTCTTAAACCATAGAGCATTATGATGAGGGAAACTGCGAGGCTTGTCAGAAGAAGGAAATTCAGCTGGGCATGTGTTAGGTGTATATGCCTCTTCCTGAGGAGAATCATCACTCCGTTTCTTGTTCTGCCTGTGAAGTAGAAGTTGGTTAAGGAAAATAGAAAGTTTGAGGTGTTTACGGAAAATACCACTGTCAGAAAAGAACGTTCATCTTTTGAAATAAAACTGCCGATAATGGCAGCTTGTGAGGATGTGAATGTCGGAAGCAGGGATGCCACCATTCCGAGGAGAGAACCGAGAAAGGAGAAGAAAAGAAAATTTGGGAATTTCATTTTTATTTTTCCATCTTCATCAAACTCAAGTTTCCTTAAGTTTGATCTTAGGGAGATGAGCAATGTTGGAAATGCAAAGAGTCCCACAAAGAGATGAAAATACGGCTCTCTCATCGGAAATCTCTCTGCGATAACTCCAAGATAACCAGATAGGAGGAATATGAGTAGGGCATAGACCCTTTTTATGCCTTTCTCAGTCAGAATCAGAAATATGGCAAGAATGAGAACAAAGATCCTTCCTATGTTAGGGCTGTACTTCTCTGCCAATGATGGATATATTGGAAGCAATGGAATTGTAAAGAGAACAGCCAGAAAGCTCGCCCATAGTGAGATATTAACAACCTCCAGAGCTCTTCCTTTAAGAACCAATCTGTGGGCGGGTAGGATGCTTAATGCCGTGCCCTCATCAGGAACTCCAAACAATGCGGAGGGTATTGAATCCAGAAACGTATGTGTGAGTCCCATGCCATATACGAGGAGCACGAATGAAAATCCACTAAGAATATCCAGGCTATCTAAGAAAGATGCCATAGTATTCACATGCAGGGCAGGGGTTATTCCTGTGACTGTGCCAAACAGGACTCCTAGGAACATCTCTTTGAGCATATATCCTCCCTCGACTTCACTTGAAATGCGGGCATGCCCCTGTAGGTTGTGAATGTTCCAAATGCAGTTATGGTTTGATTTTCTCGAAGAGAGATTTTCAGGGATTTTGGAAGTTTCAGAAGGACCCAACAGGAGTTTCTCGTTATATTGGCCAGGCCAAAGCCGTTTTTATAAACCCTGACCCACTTAACTTTTCCTTCTATCTTTCCGAATTTACCTAACTTTGGTGTGCAGATATCGTTGCTCAGTGTATTTCTCGATGCAATCACTATACATTTTAGACAGTAAAGGGAACTCTTTCTTCGAATAGCTTCAAATTTCACGATGTCACCTCTTTTAGCAGAAAAACCATACAATTTGAGGGTGGTACACTTTAGGGAAATGGCCCTGCCGCTATCAAGTACCATACATGTTCCTTCTGCGATATCTCCGATAGATGCCTCATCTATGGAAATCTTTCGGGCTTCTCCGATTATTTTAATATCCTCTGGTGATTCGACGACTATTGTGAGCATGGAGTAGAATTTCACAATGCCAAGAACCCTTACCCTCTCTCCGAGCTTTAAGTGGGTATGGTAGGGAAGATAAAGGCGGATTTCTTCGGTACCGTTCCATATCACAGTGTTTGGGGAGATGTATATAACAATGCCCTCAGCTAAAAATGGCATACCATTCTCGGGATTCTTTGGATAACCCTTGGTCGAGAAGTTCATGGGATAGAAAAGATGGCCATAATTTATGCCTTCAACCTTGAGAAGTGTTCCTTTAGTTGCATTAGGACACCATGCGAGTTTTATGCGAGAAGGTGTCAGTAAATAACAGCCTTCATCTCTCCAGAATACTCCTGTAACATTTTTTAGTTTTAGTGCACTAAGGTTAGTCCTGGAGATATTTACCGGTTTTAACCTATTACCGTAGGTGCTATTAAGCATTATACCGGAGACCTTGTAAATTGTGCCAGTTTTCAAGGTTCCCAGAATGGCAATCTTTTTCTCTCCATTAGTGAGCACAGAAAAGCCGGGGGAGGAATATATGCAAAGTCCTGTGAAGTTTACAAGCTTAAGCTCTTGCTTGTTTGTGGAGCTTTTTTGATATACTGCTGGGGAATAGAACCCCATAGCTAATAGCACTACCAGCACGCCTATGAGGATAACAATATCAAGACGTCTACTTTTAACCATGATAGTTAGTAATCATGAGAACTTAAAAACCTTTCGATTAAACTCTGCATACTGTCAGGATAAGTTAGAGGGCCCGCTTAATGCTCATACCGGATTTATTATCAGGTATTCTCACGGGTTATCTTGACAGTATGAAACTCTGCATACTGTCAGGATAACCTGTGGGGGTGCCTGACGGGCTGTCTAACCTATCCTGAGAGTACCGCACTGTTAAAGGCAAGGCAAAAGATAGTCCTCAATGTTAAATAGAACTGATAATAAGCAAATTCATAACGGTATCGTATCTTTCATTCAAGTTCATAGAACTCACCTGAGAAGCCAAAGGTTAAATACATATCGACCAAATCTGAGAAGGGTGAGAGGATGGCAAAGGTTTATGTTGATGCTCAAGCTGTGAGAGCAATTGAAAAAGGAGCTATGATAATCTTCAAAAAAGGTGTAATAAGGACTGAAGGCGAGATTAAACCTGGGGATATAGTTGAGGTGTATTCCAGAGGAAAGAAATTCTTAGGAAAAGGCTTTGCCAATCCGAACTCGAATATAATGGTGCGCCTGCTCACAAAGGACAAGGATACCAAAATTACTAAGGAACTCTTCAGGGAGAGAATAAAGAAAGCAAACGAATACAGAAAGAAGTTTCTGGGATATAAAAAAGCCTACAGAATGGTCTATGGTGAAGCAGATTATCTGCCTGGTCTTATAGTCGATCGCTTTAACGAAATAGCTTCCCTTCAAATCTCAAGTGCTGGCATGGAGAGATTCAAATTCACTGTTGCAGAGGCAATAATAGGGGCAGAACCTGAAATTGAAACAGTCTTTGAGAAGAACACCGGTCGTTCAAGGAGGAGAGAGGGTTTGCCGGAGATTGAACGCGTTCTCCTTGGTAAGGAGAAGTATAGGACTATAATTGAAGAAGGCAAGGCTAAATTCATTGTAGATATGCGAGGACAGAAGACAGGTTTTTTCCTCGACCAACGTGAGAACCGTATTGCTTTAGAAAAGTACATCAAACCCGGCTACAGGGTTCTGGATGTGTTCACATACACTGGTGGCTTCGCAATCCATGCTGCTGTAGCGGGAGCTGAGAAAGTTATAGCCGTTGATAAATCACCTCAGGCCATTGAGATGGCAAAGGAAAATGCCAAGCTTAACGGCGTTGAGGACAGGATGGAGTTCATAGTGGGTTCAGCATTTCCCGTGATGGAGGAGATGACAAAGAACGGAGAGAAGTTTGATGTCGTTATTATTGACCCACCAGCTTTTGTCCAGCATGAGAAAGATCTAAAGCGTGGTCTGAGGGCATACTTCAATGTAAATCAGGCTGGCATGAAGCTCGTCAGGGAAGGAGGGCTCCTAGTCACATGCTCCTGTTCCCAGCATGTGGACATGCAGACCTTCAAGGACATGATTATTGCAGCCGCTGCCAAGGCAAAGAAGTTCCTTAGGCTGGTAGAGCCTTATCGTGTTCAGGCGCCTGATCATCCCATACTTATGGCCTCCAAAGATACAGAATACCTGAAATGTCTGTTTCTCCATGTGGAGGACATGAAATGACCGCTCCGCCCGTGGGCGTCTCCTCATCTTTCAACTTTCAGTGGAGGTGCTTTCTCATCATCGCGGTTACAACTAAATTTATAATCAGTGGACTTCATAAATTTAATCATGCATTTGAGAGTTTTAACCTTTGAACATCCTGATCCCCACTTTAACTTGGCATTTGAAGAGAGCTTGGCAAGGGTAAGGGCAAAAGATTTGATTCCAGACACGTTGAGAATATGGGTCAACGATAAGGCTATTGTTTTGGGATATTTTAGAGACCCAGAGGAGGATGTTAATCTGTCAAAGGCTGAAAAAGAGGGGTTTCCAATAATAAGGCGTTTCACAGGCGGAGGAACTGTTTACCATGACAAAGGTTGCATAAATTATTCGATAGTATTAAAAAGAGACGTGAAATTTCCAATTTCCTATCTTTACGGTACTCTACTGAAAGGGACTCTTGACGCTCTGAAGAAACTGGGAATAGAGGCAGAACTCAGGAACACCAGTGATATTGTCTTTGGAGGAAAAAAGATTTCTGGAACTGCAGGAAGCATAAAATGGGGTGTGCTGTTCCTTCACGGATCGATTCTGATAAACGCCAACTTAAAGAAGCTTAAGTCATTGCTCAGGATACCTCAGAATATTAAGCCCTCAATAGACCCCGTTAAGTATAAGGTAGCGAACCTAACGGAGTTCATTGATGTTGAATATAATGACATAGTTTCTACATTGATTCATGGATACTCAAAAGTCCTGTCATTGAGATATCATTTCGAAGAACCCACGAAAAAAGAGATTGAAATCACCAGAATGCTTTATAAGGAGAAATACTCCAGAAGAGATTGGAACATGGAAAAGTTACTAAAAACTAAAACCAAGCTTGAAGAGGAAATAAATGAAATCCTCAGCTAATCTTCGAAGAAACCTCTCTCAGCCGCAAGCTTTAGGGTTTTCCTGTAATCTATCACTCGGGGGCCATTTCTCGTAATCTTTGCTGTTATCTCACCACTTATCTCAACTTCCCTCTCGCCATCTAAGGCAAAAAGAGAGGGAGAGGTTTTTATCGGGATTTCCTCTCCAAGTTTTAACTCCCTGAAACTTTTTATCCTAACCTTCCTGAAGATGCCGGGAGCTATAGGGGCTTTTATGATCCTACCCCCACCAAGCTCAATGTACAAACCTAAATCTTCATCCTCTTCAATTTCCCTTAGAATCCCTGCTATAGCACTCAATCCGATATTGAAAGGAGAACACTTACTCACCACGATTTCCCGTAGGTATTCAGGCTTCCAGACAGCTTTTGAACCCACGAAGGAATGAACAGTCGCCACGGCATCTATGAGTGCTATATCCTTCAAACTACCATCCTCAAAGAGTTCAACTCTCTTGGCTTTGTACGTACCTTCCTCAGGCTTCACAACCCCTCGTACTATCGCAGCTGTTGCTTCACCCGCTATGGTGGCTTCTACCATATATGGGAAAACATTATTGGTACCGGTAGATATTGGCATTATAGGGGTATTGCCGCAGGCTTTAGCAACGATTCTGTTGGTTCCATCGCCCCCAATAACAACTATAGCGCTCACTTCATCTTTCATTGCTTTGGTAGCGTTGTATGTATCCCTCCAGTCTCCGAATATTCTCATGGGAAGCATTTCAACATCCATGGTGAGATGATCTTCAATGGCATTTACTGCTCCTGGGACTATACCAAATGTCTCTGGCATCGCAATTACTTTCTCAACCCCAAGATCCTGAAGTATAAGGAGGAGCCTTTCGACTATGTTAACCTTCTCCATGTTATCGAAAACACTCGCGTGAGCAACTAGCCGTCTTATATCCCTGCCAGATTCTGGATTTGCTATTATTCCAACAGTTGCCCTTTTCATTTCTTTCCTCTCCTGATATAGAGTGTTATAAAGGCTATGGCTACAATCATTTCGTTTGTCTTATCTCCGAACTCTTCAAGGGCTATGCCTGGACCTTTTAAACCCCCTTCAACAGTTCTAACAACTTTTTCACATGGTATCGGAATCGCGTTTTTAACCTCATCAACATTCACATTTTCAGGATAGGGGACTCCGATTATAATCTCCGCTTTCACATCCCTCTCAAAATCAAGCTCAAAGAGCTCCAGAAGACCGACCGTGCAGACCCTGGTTATTGCATCCCTAACAGCTTTAACAGAGGCTTTTGTGGGGTTCTGTCCATGCTGATCAACCCCCATCCCTATTTCTATGAGATAGCGCTTCCATTCATTCATCTTTAAACACTTCCTTTGGGTTTTCTATGTAGTGTTTTATTCTTTTTAGGAATTTTGCTGCTGGGGCGCCATCTATTGCCCTGTGATCAAAGCTCAAGGATAGTGTCATCACATGCGCCTTTTCAATCCTCCCATTCCTCACAACCGGCTTCTCAACAATCCTATTCACTCCCAGTATTGCAATTTGAGGGGGATTTATTATGGGAGTAAAGGATTCAACACCAAACATTCCAAGATTCGTGAGGGTAAACGTCCCACCCACGAAATCCTTCTCCTTCAAGAAGCCCTTCTTAGCCCTCTCCACGAGGTCAGAGTACTCATCAAGAAGCTCCTCAAGACTCTTCTCATCAACCTTTCTTATGACAGGAGTTACCAAGCCTACCGGACTATCAACGGCCACGTTTATATTAATGTCTTCGTAAACCGTTATCTTATCCTCATCCATCGTTGCGTTCACGTCTATGAAGTCCCTAATAGCCTTTGCAACACACTTCAGCATTAAAACCGTGTAAGAAGGCTTCCTCCCAAGCTTTTCAGCCAGAGATTCTCTCATCCTCATAAGCTTATCCATCCCCACCTCCATGTTCAAGGTTACGTGAACAGCTTCTCTATAACTTTTGGAGAGCCTCCCCGCTATCACCTTCCTAACCCCAATTAGCTTAACCTCCCTCAGAACCTTCGGATAGAAACGCTCTTTAATGTATCCTTCAAGATCCTCAAGAGTAACCTCCCCATTTGGCCCAGAACCCTTAATCCTCGAGAGGTCTATCTCGTACTGCCCCGCAATCAACCTAACCTCCTCACTGACCATAAAAATCACTCTTCTGTTTCAATTATTGCGATGGGTTCTCCCACGGGAACTTCATCCCCTACGTCATGAAGAACCTCCACAAGGGTACCCGATGCTGGAGCCTTAACTTCTCCTGTTATCTTCTCAGATTCCACAATGGCAATCGTTTCCTCTTTCTCTACTCTTTCCCCTTCTTTCTTTTTCCATTCAACTATAGTGCCCTTTTTCATGGTCATTCCAAACTTGGGCATAATTATATTTACTCTTTTCATGTTCTCTCCCCCACATTATCATTCTAAGCATTAATAGTTGAATCAATATATAACGCTTGCGAAATATGTATATACTAGTTTTTGTAGATTGGTATGTAAGTCAAATCTATTTTGGAAAAAATAAAAAAAGATAGAATCATGTATATTGGAAAGGAGGAGATAACATGCCGGTTGAGGAAATACCTAGGGAAACCCTGCTGTGGATGTACGAGACCATGGTAAGGATAAGGGTTCACGAGGAGAGGGTTGCTGAGCTCTTCGCCCAGGGCAAGATACCTGGCTTTGTACACCTATACGTCGGGGAAGAGGCCGTCGCCGTCGGCGTGATGGCCAACCTCCGGAGGGAGGACTTCATAACGAGCACCCACAGGGGGCACGGCCACTACATATCCAAGGGTGGAGACGTGAAGGCCTCGATGGCCGAGCTGTTCGGAAAGAAGACCGGAAGCGGAAAGGGAAAGGGCGGTTCGATGCACATAGCCGACCTCGACGTCGGTGAGCTGGGGGCCAACGGCATAGTTGGGGGCGGCATTCCCCACGCGGTAGGAGCTGGCCTGGGAATAAAGCTCAACGGCCTCGATAACGTCGCCGTTGCCTTCTTCGGTGACGGTGCCTCGAACCAGCAGAACTTCCACGAGGGAATAAACCTCGCCGCCATCTGGAAGCTGCCCGTTGTATTCGTCTGTGAGAACAACCAGTACCAGATATCCCTCTCCTACGACAAACAGCAGACGATAAAGAGCGTGGCCGAGAGGGCCAAGGCCTATGGAATCCCCGGTGTAAGCGTTGACGGACAGGACGTTTTGGCGGTCTATGAGGTCGCCAAGGAGGCCATCGAACGCGCCAGAAGGGGTGAGGGACCCACCCTGATAGAGGCCAAAACCTACAGGTTCAGGGGCCATTTTGAGGGCGACCCGCAGGTCTACAGGTCAAAGGAGGAAATAGAGTGGTGGAAGAAGAACAAGGACCCGATAAAGCTCTTCGAGGAGAAGCTTCTCGCCAAGGGGGTAGCCACCAAGGAAGAGCTGGATGCAATCTGGGAGAAGGCCCGGAAGGAAATCGAGGAGGCAGTTAAGTTCGCTGAAGAAAGCCCGTGGCCGTCGAAGGAGGAGCTCCTTGAAGACGTCTTCTCCACGCCCACCAAGGGGGTGCTCGTATGGCAGTGGTGAGGGAGATAACCTTCGCTCAGGCGCTCAACGAAGCGTTGGACTACGAGATGGGAAAGGATGAAAAGGTCGTCGTGATGGGCGAGGACGTTGGACTCTACGGAGGAATCTACGGGGTGACGGCTGGGCTCTACGAGAAGTACGGGCCCGAGAGGGTCAGGGACACGCCGATAGCGGAGAGCGGCTTCGTGGGCACCGCGGTTGGCGCCGCGGCGACGGGTCTGCTGAGGCCGGTCGTGGAGCTGATGTTCATAGACTTCCTCGGAGTCGCCTACGACCAGATATACAACCAGGCCGCGAAGATGAGGTACATGTTCGGCGGGAAGGCGAGGATACCCATGGTTCTCAGAACAACGTGCGGTGCCGGCTTTTCAGCCGCTGCCCAGCACTCTCA
The DNA here is from genome assembly GCA_027064745.1 of Thermococcaceae archaeon. Classification (GTDB taxonomy): domain Archaea; phylum Methanobacteriota_B; class Thermococci; order Thermococcales; family Thermococcaceae; genus Thermococcus. The sequence continues at coordinate 277 of JAMOPD010000063.1, read as the reverse complement.
GTCGCTCCATGCCCTCTTCATCCACGTGCCCGGGCTCAAGGTTGTCATGCCGTCCACTCCCTACGATGCGAAGGGATTGCTGATCTCGGCGATAGAGGACGACGATCCGGTAATCTTCATAGAGCACAAGGGGCTCTACGCGGTTAAGGGTCCGGTTCCGGAGGAGCCTTACTCGATACCCCTCGGCGAGGCGGACGTGAAGAGGGAAGGAAAGGACGTGACGATAGTGGCAACGGCCGCAATGGTTCACAAGTCCTTGGAAGTTGCAGAGAAGCTC
>JAMOPD010000062.1 GCA_027064745.1 Thermococcaceae archaeon | reverse complement strand
AGGATGAGAACATATTGTGGGTTGCAAGTATCAACAAAATGCTCGAGGATGCTCTTTTGATGATAGGTTTATACATTGTGAGAGATTCCGAGCTCAGAAAGCGCTCCTTGGAGGTATTCGGGAAACCTCTCGAAAGAAAAATAGAGGTTGTGGCCTATGGAAGGGACGTTGAGAAACTAAGGGAGATCAACAGGAAAGTCCTACCAAAATATGACATCGGTTTGGTACTTGTCCCATTGGAAGATAGCACGGTAATCCACCAGCTTGACGTTTTAAAAGGATACGGGAATTTGTGGGTTTCCGTTAATCCTCCAAAATTTGTTATGGGTAGGGAAGAATGGTAAAAAACTTCACTGAGGGGGTATCAATGCCCAATGGGAGCTATCTGGAGGATAAACTTGTGGCTATTTTGAATAGGTTAAGGTTTCAACATGGAACAAATTGGAGTCAGATTGAGCAGGAAGTCACAAGACTTGTTGAAGAATGTAAACAGGAACTCCTATCTGACAACCCCAATCCAGATAGGATACTCCAGAGTGTAGGGAAGCTTAATAATCTTTTAGGCGGGGGCTTTATTGGAATAACAGGGTTAAGGCAGGTTCTCAGGAACATCACACACCCGCGTGTTAAAGACGTGATAAGTGGAGGAATTAACTTTAGCGGAGATTTCGAATGGTTGAGGGAGGTAATCCTTAGAGTCCAAGAAGATTCCACGCTTAGCGGGGTGGGAATCTCAGGAATAACCTCTCTATTAATGCTCGTAAATCCAAGATACTTTGTACATGTTGGAGAGGGTGTTATTAGCTCGGACCTTCGCTGGTGCCTTTGGAGAGACAGAAGCCCCATAGTTGGGGGGCAGTGGAGAATCGATAAAACCCTGGAGTTACTAAGTACCTTAAACTCGGTTATAGAGAAAGCGGGCATATCTTCAGCTCTTGAGGCTGGTTTCTATCTCTCAAAATTTCGATTTGAAGATTTCAAAGAAATTTGCGATGGTGATGATGCTATGAAGAAAATTAGTGAGCTTCTTTCGAAAAAGGGTCAAGTAATTCTCTACGGCCCTCCCGGGACAGGAAAAACTTGGCTGGCTCGAGAATACGTCGTTAAAGAAACTAATGAAGACAAGCCCGGAAACCTCTGGGAGTTCATAACCTTCCATCAGTCCTACAGCTACGAGGAGTTCATTGAAGGATTCAGGCCAAAGACCAATGGTAATGGACACATCCGATATGAGGTGGAAGATGGAATATTCAAGAAGATGGCAATAAAAGCCATTTGGAGTGCAATTGCTCAAAACCCCAAGAACAGCTTTGAGTCGATATGGAGAGAGTTCATGGAGCAATATCCCGAAGGTTCTATCTTAAAAACTTTGAATGGGAAACAACTTAAAATTGTGAAATACACTCCAAAAAATCTTATCCTGTATTCTCTAAGAAAAAATGGAAAATACACTATCTCAATAAACAAACTAAGGAAATTCTGGGAAACAGGAATTTACATTGGGTCAAACGAGTCTATCTACATAGCCATTTATCGTATTCTTGAGTCATTGAATAGACATCAAGATTATGAGGAAATAAAAAAGCTTGTCTTGGAATATCTAGAATCCGGTAAACCGATTGACTTCTCCAACGCGCCTAAATTCTACCTCATCATCGACGAAATCAACCGCGGAAACATCAGCAAAATCTTCGGCGAGCTTATAACGCTCCTTGAAAAAGACAAGCGCTTGGGCAGTGAGAACCAGCTTATAGTTAGGTTACCATACTCGGGAGAACCTTTTGCGGTTCCGCCAAACCTTTACATCATCGGCACGATGAACACCGCAGACAGGAGCATTGCTCTGCTTGACGTTGCGCTGAGGAGGAGATTTGCGTTCATTGAGATTGAGCCGAATCCTGCGAAACTAAGGGACAGGACCATTGAGGGTATCAATCTTGCTGAATTGTTGAAAACAATCAATGACCGCATTACTGCCGTTAAAGACCGCGACCACAGGATAGGCCACAGCTACTTCCTGAACGTGGAGACTGTTGAAGACCTCCACCACGTCTGGTACTATGAGGTGCTCCCGCTTCTCATGGAGTACTTCTACAACGATTGGGAGACAATAAAGTGGGTGCTGAACGAGAAAGGCAAAGAGCATGGAAACGTGTTCTTCGAGAAGTTAGAACTTACAGGGCCAAACGGAGAAGAAGCATATCAATTAAAAGTTCTCGAAGGAGACGCCTTTATTGGGGCTTTAAAGAGAATAATCAGTGAGAACACTCCATCTCAAGAGGGAGGAGCAACAACCAACGGGGAAAACTCCCCAGAGAACAGCCAGTCCCAACGGGAAGGGGACTGATTCGCATGCCAAGACTAACGACAATAACACTCTACGAACATGATGAGAAGATGTACAGGGATATTGCAGGAGACAAAAAGGCTATTCAAGACGCTCTCATCAAGCTAAACAAGCAATTTAAGAAGGATTTTAAAAAGCTGGACAAATCAGAAGATAATTCAGATACTGAGGATACGATAGACGAGAGCAAAGGCGTTGTGGAGGTCTATGCCAACAAGATTAAAGCACGACACTACGTCGGCTTCGCCGCCGTTGACAACGTTTTTCTTCAAATTCTTCCAAAGGTCTTCAAGCCAAAGAAAGGGCAAACACAAGAGACACCGGAAGATACTTGGGAGCCCATTCTGGCTTTTATACGAATGCTTGACATGGCCTATGGACTAAAAATCAAAGACCACGACTTAGCTTATCTTCAAGGAAGAAACCTCCGGCCGAACCTTTACGAAGTTTTTATTTATTTGTTTGCTAAAAGCCTCTGGAGTGAGGTTCAAAGGGGATACCATCGAGAATACGTTGAAGTTCACAGGGAGGAGAAGTTTCTTAGGGGAAAACTACTGATGAACCAACAAATACGAAAGCTTCCCCACCAGCTAAACACCTTTAGCGTTGAAGTCCATGAGCTCATAGAGGATAATCTGCTCAACAGGATTTTCTATGCATCGGTCAGAGAAGCACTCCGAAGAACAACATGGGGCCTAAACAGAAGGCTCCTCGGTGAGCTGATGCTGGCCTTTGACGGTGTTACGCCGATACACCTTGGGACAGAGCACTTTGAACGTGTCCATTTTACAAGGCTCAATGAGAGGTTTAGGAAGCCCTTTGAGCTGGCTAAACTTTTGTTTATGCCTGCAAGCGGAAAAGGAAAGAGTAGGGAAGTTAGTGGGTTCTTTGTTGACATGAACAAGTTGTTTGAGAGGTTTATTGAGAGAGTCCTATCCAGATACGCAGAAGAGAACGGCTATAGGCTTACAACCAACAAGGATTCAGAAAATAGAAAGGAGCTTTTTAACAATAAACCTTCAGGGGCATCTCTTAAAAATCAGTATCCAGACTATATCCTTCACCTGAACGGAGAATTGGTAATATTAGACGCCAAATACACAGAACTCATCAAAACTAACAAAAAGGGGGAGACAAAAATTGAACTTAAGCCAGACATTGCACGTCAGCTTTACGTTTATTCGAGAATTTGGGGGCATCGCAAGGTAAATGGTACTGAAGTAGATTCAAAACCACTAAGTGTCATTATAGTCCCAGCCAGCTCAACGTACAATCAAGGTATCTCCGATAAACCATTGGAGTTTGAATTCTTCGATGGACGGAAACTTTACGTCATCGCCTACAACTTGGATTTCCTAAAGGAGAAAAGAAATGTCACTGAAGCAGACAAGAACTTTAGAGAAGTCCTCAACAAGGCTATAGAAAATCGAGAAAGTGGTTAAACCTCCTCGAACTCCCACTCCTCCTTATTTCTCCTCTTCTCGGCCTTCCTTCTGAGCTCCTCAGCCTTTGTTCTCTTGGGTGGGTGGAAGCCGCGGAGCTTCTCAAAGCTTCCCCAGAG
>JAMOPD010000061.1 GCA_027064745.1 Thermococcaceae archaeon | reverse complement strand
TTGCACGTGGTTCAAGCTCATCCCCAGCTAACGCTTGGGTTTCTAATTATGATTATGAAACCCCTGACAACTTCATTAAATATCGGATAACCCCGAGTGATCTCACTACAGGAGTCAGAAAAATAGAATGCAAAGGAGATGTGACTTTTATTTACGGTGGTAATCCGTGGGTGTTGTCCCCAAAATACAGCGGTTATCCTGATCCACCAGGAGCCCTGGCGGTCTACGGAACTTACGGAAAAGGGAAGTACGCCGTAGTTTCATGGGAACTTTTTGACTCCGATTATTGCAGAGGTGACGTTGGCACTCTGTTCAGCAACATCATGCACTGGCTCACAAACCGCGAGATTCCAGCATCCCTAACCCTTAATGAAATGACTCAAAAGGTTTATACTATCAACCAAACCTTGAACACCCTTTATTCTGAAACTCAGGATATCAAGAAGGAACTCGAAAAGACAAAACAAGAAGCCCAGAATTTACCCTCAGTTTCAAAGAGGATTGATGAGGTAGAAAAAAGGGTCGAAAACAATGAAGAGCAAATCGGCGAACTTTCGAAGGAAGTTACAGAGCTCAAGCAACAAATAAATGAACTCAACAAGAAAATCGAGGAAATAGAAAAGAACAGTCCTACAGAAACTGTGGTTCAGCATGAAAAAACGCCACCAAAAACTGAAAAATCATCCAAGACGTGTGGAGTGGGTCTCTTGGCGTTGCTCCCGTTAGTTGTCCTAGTATCCAGAAAAATAAAGAGCAAGTAAATACTCTGAGAGACGAGCTTGCAATAGTTCCTCTTCTTTTTTCTACAATATTTGGGAGAAGTTTTCCAATATTTTGAAGCCCTTGTCCAAGCGAAGCTTGAGGTGCTCTCTATTGTGAATGAGCTCGAAGTTTACTGAGGATTCTCGTGAACTTCAAGGCCAGTTTTATTCCACCCATCTCACCCTGAATATTTGGGCACTTCATCAACATTGAACCGGACAACAGTGTTACTCCCTACCAATACTCCTGTCTCATCGAGAAGGACTTCAATATCGTACCCCCTCGCGTAAACTTTGAAAAATCAGAACCACGAGGCTTCATCATCACATCAGCTAAGGGTGGATCCTCATCCTTCAGGTCGGATCCAGCTCCTCATCGGCTGAATCCAGGCCCCCTAACATTTAGCACTTCTCTATTCACAAGTGTTGGCGGAACTTCACCTTTAGCAAAGGCTATCAAATTCCTTGCAACAAGCTCTGCCATTGCATATCTTGCTCCATAAGTTGCACTGCCTATGTGGGGAGCGAGAGTTACATTCTTCAGCTTAAAGAGCTCCTCATTGTGGTAAGGTTCTTCTTCAAAGACATCTAAGCCCGCTCCAGCGATCCAGCCCTCTTTTAAGGCTTTAACAAGGGCTTTTGTATCAACAACCTTTCCTCTTGCAATATTAACAAGTATTGCCGTTGGCTTCATGAGCTTCAAACGCTCCTCGTTTATCATGTGGTAGGTTTCATTTGTTAATGGAACTGCTAAAACCACGAAGTCGCTCTCCCTAAGCAGCTCATCTAACGGTTTAAACTCAGCTCCAAGTTCCCTCTCTTTTTCAGGCTTTCTTGTGCGAGAATAATAAAGGATTCTCATGTTAAAGCCCTTAGCCCTTCTCGCTATCGCCTGCCCTATTCTTCCAAATCCTATTATTCCGATTGTCTTCCCATAAACATCATAGCCGAGATACATGAGCGGATGCCATGCGACCTTCCATTCTCCACTCCTCACAAATTTATCCGCATCAACTAAATGCCTTGCTGTTGCTAAAAGCAAAGTCCAAGCAAAATCTGCTGTAGCTTCTGTTAAAACGTCTGGTGTGTTGGTTACATAAATTCCTCTTTTCGTTGCCTCTTCAATGTCAATATTGTCATAGCCGACAGCATATTGGGCAATAATTCTAAGCCTTGGAGCATTGTCAAGGATTTCCCTATCAATTTTGTCGCTCAGCAGAGTTACTAAGGCATCAGCATCTCTAACTTTCTCAAGCAGGACTTCTCTCGGGGGTTCTTTTTCATCTCTCCAAACTTCTACCTCGTAGTATTGTTCAATCATTTTAATCCCGTTTTCTGGGATTTGTCTTGTTATGAAGACCTTGGGCTTCATTTTCATCACCATTTGAATGTTGGTGGGAAGGTTTAGAAGGGTTTTGGGTTAGCTCGAAGCAAAATGTTTAATGCATCCCAGTTAAACTCCTACAATGGTGGTGTAAGTGAGAGAGATTACAATTAGGATACCTTCAGGAGTTGATTCCAAACTCCTCAAACGAATTCTTGAAAGAGACGCTCAGCTTCTTGTTAAAGCCATCAAAAAGAAGGTTTATCCGGGAATGCTTGGAGAAGCGACCGTTGAGGAACTCGAGAGATACGCGGAGGAGGCAGGGCGTTGATTTATGTTGATGCAAACATCTTTTACAACTATCTTTTTAAAACAGAGCTTACAGAAAAGCTACCAACATATTGGAAGAGAACAAAGGGAAACTTGTAACATCTTTTGCCGCACTTGAAGAGGCTATCTATGTAGTTCTTAGAAAGCTTCTTAGTGAAAAGGCAGGAATAAGAAATCAATATGACGCAAAGAAATACCTGAAGACAAAAGAAGGAAGAGGTTTTATCGAGGAGGCATTCACTCTAATTCTCGCTGTTGTATTCAACTATGACATTGGAATTATTGAAGAGGTTAATAGCGTTGGTCTTGTGGAAATCTATGCCATAACTTATGGACTGATGCCAAGAGATGCTCAAAATCCTTGCCACCTGTACCCTTAACGGTGTCCCAAAGCTTGCCACATTTGATACCGATTTTCAAGGAATTCCTGAAATTAAGCTGGTGCAGTAAAAGATTATAATACACCAGCAAAATTCATAAAACTCTCAATGGAGAGCTGAACTTATGAAAGCTCAAGGTTACATTGAAGAGATGAGCGATGAAGGATTAGGTGTTTTAAAGGCTGAAAAACTAATTTATGTCCCCTATACTGTTGCTGGGGACTTTGTGAAAGTTTACAAAGCAAGAAGGAGATTTGGGAGGATTATAGCTGAGAGATTTGAAGTTGTTGAGTTTTCTCTGCTCAGACAGACTCCGAGATGTATGCATTTCGGTAAATGTGGTGGTTGCTTGTGGCAGCATATAAAGTATAAAGAACAGCTGAAGCTTAAGCAGGAAAATTTTGAGGCAATTACAGGCATTACGGCTGATATCAAAGGCTCACCAAGGCTCTTTGGATTCAGGAATTCGAGCAACTTCATTGTGACAACTCAAGGGATTGGATTTAAGGAATATGCCAAACCCTTAAGCATCGTTGATGTCGAAGAATGCCCTGTATTTTCAAGTAAAACTTGGGAATACTTGAGGACTTTGAAGGAGTTTATGAAGGAAGAGAATCTTAAAGCCTGGGATTTAAAAAGGAAGAGAGGAAATGTCCACTACTTGAGCGTTAGAGAGGGCAAGTTTACGGGGGAGGTTATGATAAACCTTATAGCCCACATTAAGCCGACGGAAGCTTTTAGGGACTACTTCTCCTTTGCCGATTCACTCTACTGGAGCTTTAAAGCTGATGAAAGAGACGACCCAAGAGGGGAACCACAACTCATAGCTGGTGAACCTTACATTCACGAAAAGATTAAGGATGTGGTTTACCTAATTCATCCAAACAGCTTTTTCCAAGCAAACTCTTACGCTTTGCCTCTGCTGTTGAAAGCTGTTGAGGGCTTCACGGAAGGTGAGAAAGTTCTGGATCTTTATTCGGGAGTTGGAACCTTTGGAATTTATCTTGCCAAAAAGGGCTTTAAGGTTGAAGGTGTTGAGATAAATCCATCTGCCGTTGATATTGCGAACAAAAACGCCCAACTCAACGGGGTTGACGCAGTTTTTAGAATTGG
>JAMOPD010000060.1 GCA_027064745.1 Thermococcaceae archaeon | reverse complement strand
ATAGCGTGTTTGATGTCTTCAAGAGAAAAAAGATAAATTAGAAGAGTTCTCACTGCTGTGGGCAGATATCTTTCTCAGTTGGCGGGTTGGGGTTTAAGCCTTTTCTCTGTCTGATCTGTCTTATGATGTTTATAGCCAGCTCTCCCGGAACGCGCTTGAAGCCTGCATGTTCTGTACTCCAGAGGGCTCTTCCGCTTGTCGCTCCACGTATTGCGCCAGCGAATCCGAACATCTCAGCGACAGGCGCTTCCGCGATGATGATCATTACCTCACCTTCCTGCCTCATGTCAATGAGCTGGCCACGCCTCTGGTTGATTTCCCTGCTGACGGCGCCCATGTATTCATACGGAACGTTGATGATGACCTTCTGGTATGGTTCGTAGAGCACTGGGTTGGATTTCATCATTGCGCAGTGTATGGCTGTTCTTATTGCAGGATAAATCTGTGCCGGACCTCTATGCACGTTGTCCTCGTGTATCTTTGCATCAACAAGTCTGACGATGACCTTCATGACAGGCTCTCTTGCCATTGGCCCTTCATCCATCGCTTGGTGGAAACCATCAACGAGCAGATCCATGACCTCGTTGAGGTACTGGATACCCTTTGTGTTGTCGAAGAACATGTTGCCCTGATAGATATCAACGATGCCTTTTGCCATGTCATAATCCATGCCGAGTTCAGCTAACTTCTTGGCGACGGCCTTCTTATCCTTCGGCCTGCCTTCTGGGATAAAGCCTTCGTGGATAGCCTCATATATCTCATTTGGCATTGGCTCGACAATGATGTAGAATCTGTTGTGCTTGTTCGGCGACTTTCCTTCAACTATCGGGCTCTGCTTGGTTATGCTCTCCCTGTAAACAACGATTGGCTCTGAGACATCGACTTCAAGCTTCCAGTCTTCCTTGAGCTTGACAAGCTTGACCTCGAGGTGGAGCTCGCCCATACCGCTAAGGAGGTGCTGGCCGGTCTCCTCGTCGATCTTGACGTGCAGAGTTGGATCCTCTTTGGCAAGCTGTCTTAAGGCCTCAATGAGCTTTGGTAAATCCTTAACGTTCTTGGCCTCTATAGCTACGGTAACGACTGGCTCGCTGGTGTAGTGGAGTGCCTCAAAGGGTTCAATCTTCTCAACAGAAACAGTCTCACCGGCCATGGCATCCCTTAGACCTGTGACGGCGACAATGTTTCCTGCCGGAACGGCCTCCATGTTGACCCTTTCCGGCCCCATGTAGATACCGACCTGCTGGATTCTAGCTTTTCTCTTGGCGTTGATGAGGAAAACCTCCTGGCCGGTCTTGACAGTTCCGCTCCATACTCTACCAGTTGAAACCTCACCGGCGTGCTTGTCGAGGATTATCTTGGTAACGATCATTGTCATCTTTCCATTGGGATCACACTTGACCATGGCTTGACCAACTTCGCTTTCAACGTCTCCTCTCCAGAGGTGCGGTATCCTATACCTCTGGGCTTCAAGGGGGTTCGGGAGGTGTTTAACAACCATATCAAGGACAACAACGTGAAGTGGAGCTTTCTTTCTAAGTGTCTTCAGATCATTTGCATTTGTCAGGTCGATTATATCTTTGAATGAAACTCCATGTTTTTGCATGTAAGGAACGCTGAGGGCCCAGTTGTAGTAAGCTGAACCAAAGGCAACACTTCCGTTATTAACATTAACGTACCATTCTTTTCTGAACTCCTCCGGGGCATACTTCCTGATGAGCCTGTTGACGTCAGTGATGATCTTGGCAAACCTCTCAAGCATCTGCTGCGGGGTTAGCTTGAGCTCCTTGATGAGCCTGTCAACCTTGTTGATGAAGAGAACTGGCTTGACATACTCCCTCAGTGCCTGCCTGAGGACGGTCTCGGTCTGGGGCATGACTCCTTCGACTGCATCGACGACAATGATGGCTCCATCTATGGCTCTCATTGCCCTCGTAACGTCGCCACCGAAGTCAACGTGACCTGGTGTATCAATTAGGTTGATAAGATATTCCTGCCCTTCATATTCGTGAACCATTGAAACGTTGGCTGCGTTGATTGTGATACCTCTCGCCTGCTCCTGCTCGTCGAAATCTAAGACAAGCTGCTTTCCGGCAAGCTCCTCGCTAATCATTCCAGCACCGGCGAGCAGATTATCGCTTAACGTCGTCTTGCCGTGGTCAATATGAGCGGCAATACCCATGTTCCTGATTCTCTCAGGCTGGGTCATTAATTGCCTAATTTTCGCAATCATCTCTTCCCTTCTTCCCATTTACACCACCTTCTAACCTGATGAGCTTGTTCAACACTCACTTAAAAAGTCGGGTTATAAATCTTTCCACTGTCAGGATAACAGCCCGCCAGGCGCTCTCACAGGTTATCCTAACAGTATGGATCAGAGAAGTATTGAAGAGTTTAAAGGAATAAGAGGACAACATAATTAACCTCAATATGCTGTTAGTTCCTAAGTCTCACTTATCTAATCTTTATATATCACAGCGTTCTAGTAGTACCTAATTATCTCACATGAAATAGTCCCAGGTTTCTGCTATGACATCATGTTTATGAATGCTTTCATGACTGATAACCTTCACATGGAATTTTCCTTTGAAGCTTCTTTTTGCCTTGTGAATTATCTCTCTGGCAACATCCTCAACAAACTTTGGGTTCCTGTACATTCCCTTAACAACTGCGTTTTCATCTACGGTTTTTAGGAGCGTGTAGGTAGGGTGACTGAATGAACTTTCCACGACCTCTATCATGTCCTCAAGGGCTATTCTCTCCTCAAAAGTCGTCCTCACCTCAAGTTCTCCTACAGCTCTTTGAATGTGTGTTTTACCGTTGTTGTTGGCCATTGCATGCGGACAGGCTGTGTTACCTATCACTTTAACGCGGAGAACCTTCTCAAACGAGTTCCCCTCTTTTATTACACCAACCTCGACATCATAGGGTTCGTAGGTAACCCTACCACTTGCAGGGGTTTCTCTCTCCAGAATTAAAGTGGTTTTAATCCAGACTTCAGCCCTTTTGTGAGGATGCTTTCCTTCGAGGTGCTTTATTATACATCTTCCAAGCTCTTCCAGTGATGTGTGTGCCCTCCTGACCTCTTCTTCTACAGCCTCGCTCATCGTCTCTGTTATGCTCTCCACAAGACGGCTCATATGTATGCCCTTCTTTTCAGCTGGAACATCAATTGTAATCTCAAATGTTGGGATGAATGTGTATGTTCTCCCCTTCCAGTTGATTCTCGCAACCGTCTTTAAGTTGGTAATGCCAACACGGTGGAGTTTTTCCATTATTGCAGGCTTTTCCTCCTGTGTCTCAACGATCATATTCTCACCTCTGCTTGGGCATAATCTGGGCAGGTTTTAAAGCTATCCCATGAGCACAACTATCTCAGAAATTCCATTAACCTCTCATAACTTTCCTTTGCAAGGTCAATATCTCCCTCTGCGAGCCTTTTTCCATACTTGGCCTTTTCAAATATCCTTGTTAGCTTGTCAAGGTCTTCTAAATCAGGAAATATCTCTCTTAGCTTGGCCTCATGCTCCCAATGAGTCCAACTCTTCTGGTAGGGGTAACCTTTGAGAACGAGTCCTGCCACAACGTTCTTATACATTCTGATTATCCTTTCCTCGGGCGTGCCTTCTATTGTATCAAAGCTCATGAATGGCTCAAACTTATACTCCTCCTGAATTTTCTGACGCTTTCTTTTGATTGTCAGAAGTATGCCTACCAGAATCAGAAATGGAATGAGGTAGACATACCAGGGAAGAGGTTGCAGTGTAACTTTCAAAGTATCCTCAAAGAATTTAAAATGATAAGCCGTTGGGTTTGGCGGCCAACTCTTCGGGTACTTTCTCTTGATAGGGTTCATGAGCATATAAACCGCCACAACAATAGCCAGGGAGATTATAAGTGCTCTTACAGTATCCATTGTACTGTGTTT
>JAMOPD010000059.1 GCA_027064745.1 Thermococcaceae archaeon | reverse complement strand
TCAGGACTTCCACCGCCTCCGGTTCCGAGGACTGTGCATCCTTCCAAAATGTCCTTCAAATCCTGTTCACCAAGCACTTTCATTTCCATTCTTTTCACCTCCCAGAGAATAAACCTCTTTTTCCGTGTTTCAAAATTGGATATAAAGAGCGTGTAACACTATATGTGGTCAAAAGGGGTTCAAGGATAGGGATTTTGAATTCATCCCAGATTTCCCTGCTGAGTTTTTCCGCGATGTTCGCAAAACCAGTGCATCCCAGAACAACGACATCAGCACCATCCCCGATAGCATTTAGGCATGCATTCTTGGTTTCTTCATATACTTTCTGATTATTGTTCAGTACCTCCTCCACTGGGAGTTTTATTTTTCTGACTGAAACTAATTTATCAAAAACACCGTATTCCCTTGCCTGTATTCGTGTCCATGAGATCAGGTTATCTCCCGGTCCAACAACAGCAAATTCTCCCAGCATTGAAGCTATGTGCATCGTTGTTTCCCCTGCACCAAAAACCGGAACCTCCAGATTCTCTCGGAGTTCAAACAGACATGGATCAGCAAAGCAGTTTATCAGGACTGCAGAGGCATTTTTAAGCTTATCCACGAGTTCCAGAACACTTGAGCATGCCAGCGTTTTTTGAGTGAAGTTTCCGATTGATGCTGGGCCTTTCTCCAGGGTTAAAACCTCAAACGCATCGTTGGGATAGTGTGCTGAGAGGTATTCCCTTACTTCTTTCTCAAAAATTCCCTCTTCGTCTTTTATAGGATCCAGAACAACTATCATTGGAGATCACCTACAAAGTGGCATATACCCCTTCTCGAATTTCCTCTCTGCAATCTAAACAAACAATCATTGCAGCTCACCTACGAAATGACATCTGACAAAATGTCCCTTCTCGAGTTCGATCATCGCAGGTTCTTCCTTTCTGCATATTTCCCTTGCATATGGACATCTCGTGTGGAACCTGCACCCGCTCGGAGGATGCAGGGGGCTTGGAATCTCCCCGATAACCTTCTCCTTTCTGATAGCTCTGGCTTTTGGATCTGGAACCGGAATGGAGCTCAGCAGCATTCTCGTGTAGGGATGTGCCGGATTATCAAACACCTGCTCTATCGTTCCTATCTCAACGAGCTTCCCGAGGTACATAACACCGACCCTATCTGCCAGATACCTGACAACACCCAAATCATGCGAAATAAAGAGATACGTCAGGTTTCTCTCCTTCTGGAGTCTTCCAAGGAGATTTAGAACCTGTGCCTGAACTGAAACATCAAGGGCTGATGTGGGCTCATCCAGAACAAGAAATTCGGGATTTAAAGCTAAAGCCCTCGCTATTGCAACCCTCTGGCACTGTCCACCACTTATCTCGTCAGGATACTTCTTTGCATGCTCCTCACTGAGCCCCACAGCTTCTAAAAGCTCAAGAACCGTGTCTTCAACGTTTTCATGCCCATATTCTCTCAACGGCTCCGCAATGATATCGAAAATCGTGAGTCTCGGATTCAGGGAGGAGTATGGATCCTGATATATTATCTGCATCTTCGGTCTAAGCTCTTTAAGTTCCTGCTTTGATAATGCGGTCACCTCAATATCATTGAAATAAACTTTACCCCCAGTGGGCTCATAAAGTCTCAAAATTGTTCTACCTGTTGTGGATTTTCCACTTCCACTCTCTCCTACGAGACCGAAGGTTTCGCCATCTTTGATTTCAAATGAAACATCATCCACGGCCTTCAGCCAGATGATCTTTTTCCTTATGAAACCGTGGGTTATTGGAAAGTATTTTTTGAGATGCTCTACTCTAATCACAGTTCCCACCCCCATAGAGGTGACAAGCCACAAAATGCCCTGGAGAATGTTCATGAAGCTCTGGTTTTGCCCTCTTACAAATGTCCTTTGCATAGATACATCTTGGGTGGAATCTACATCCGCTCGGTGGATTAAGCAAACTTGGAACACTGCCTTTCAGGGGTTTAAGCGGTTTCTTTGTCCTCGGATCAGGCACTACGGAAAGTAGGCCTTGGGTATAGGGATGGAGGGGATTCTCAAACAACTCTTCTGTGGGGGCAATTTCAACTATATTGCCGGCATACATAACACCGACTCTGTCACACACCTCAGCCACAACACCGAGATCATGGGTTATCAACAGCACTGAGAAGTTATACCTGTTTCTCAAATCGAGTATCAGCTCAAGGATTTGTTTTTGGATAGTTACATCCAAGGCGGTTGTGGGTTCGTCAGCTATGAGAAGGAAAGGATTTGAGGATAGAGCCATCGCTATCATAATCCTCTGTCTCATGCCTCCGCTGAGTTCATGAGGATAAGAATTTAGAATTCTCTCAGGATCAGAAAGTCCGACAGCTTTCAGCAGTTTTTCAGCATGTTTTTCCGCTTCTTCTCTGCTGAGCCCCTCGTGAAGCTCTATGATGTCCAGCATCTGATCCCTTACCTTGAACAGTGGATTCAGTGAAGTCATTGGATCCTGAAAGATTATTGAGATCTCCTTTCCCCGTATTTTCCTCATATCCTCTTCTGACTTTTCAAGCAGATTTTTACCTTTGAAGAGTATTTTACCAGAAATCTCGGCATTTGGGGGTAGCAATCTTAAAATGCTTAACGCAGTTACACTCTTCCCACATCCCGTTTCTCCAACGAGGCCAAAGATTTCTCCCTCTTTTATGTCAAAGCTAACACCGTTGAGAACTTTTGCAACACCCCACAGGGTTTTAAAGTTAATGTAAAGATCGTGTATTTCGAGGAGCTTTTTCATGATAATCTCCTCCCCAAACCATCTGTGATGTTGATATGGAGGTCATTCACCTCAAGGAGCTTTTTCATAGCAATCTCCTCCTGAGTCTGGGGTCTATAACTTCCCTAACAGCATCTCCAAGCAGGTTGAAGGCCATGACGGTAATGAAGATAGCCAAACCAGGGAATACTGGATACCACCAGTAGTTGAGGAAGTAGTTCTTTCCTTCACTAACCATAAGCCCCCAATCCGGTGTCGGTGGTTGAACTCCCAATCCAAGGAAGCTTAATGCTGCTGCCTCCAGAATGGCAGAGCCCATATCCATGGTGGCCTGAACAATGATGGGAGACAGGGAATTTGGAAGGACATGTCTTATCATAATCTTCCAGTCTGATATGCCCATAGCCCTTGAAGCTTCAACGTAAGGTCGTTCCTTCACAGAAATTGCCATTCCCCTAGCCAGTCGTGTATACCAAGGCCACCAGCTTATCGCAAGGGCCAGTATGGCGTTAAGCATTCCCCTGCCGAGGGTTGTGGCGATAAGCAAAGCTAAAAGGAGGGGAGGGAATGCGAGGAATATATCCGTTATTCTCATTATAATCAAATCAACTTTGCCCCCGAAGTAACCTGCAATTAATCCAAGGGAGACTCCTATAAGCAGAGCAAGGAGAACAACAGAGAATCCTACTACAAGCGATGTCCTTGCCCCGTAAATCACCCTGCTCAGTATGTCTCTTCCAAGATGGTCTGTTCCAAATGGATGTATTCTGCTGGGTGGCTGAAGGCGTTCCTTCAAATTGGGTTCTCCGAGCGCCTGATCAGGATACGGAGCTAAAACCGATGCAAGGATAGCTATGATAATGAGAGCCACTATTATTGAAAGACCCACTATTGAGAGCTTGTTTCTAAGCAGGATTTTAATCGTTTCTTCTTTCCTCATTTTTCTCCCTCACAGCTTTATTCTCGGATCAAGACGAACCTGAATGAGATCAACAATCAGATTGATGAAGACGTATGCAGTTGCTGCGATTATAGTAACCCCAAGAACTGCAGGATAGTCCATGCTCATAATCGCATATGCCGCATATCTCCCGAGGCCAGGCCAGTTGAATATGAGCTCAACGAGAAATGCCCCGATCAATGTGTATGCGAATGAAAGTCCCACCGTTATCAAGG
>JAMOPD010000058.1 GCA_027064745.1 Thermococcaceae archaeon | reverse complement strand
AGAGGAGATTGTTGCTCACCTTCCACCACTCTGTGAGGAGAAGGAGATACCCTACATTTACGTTCCAAAAAAGAAGGAGCTCGGTGCTGCGGCTGGTATTGAGGTTCCATCAGCCAGTGTTGCAATCCTTGAGCCCGGCAAGGGCAGGGAACTCGTTGAGGAAATCGCTATGAAGGTTAGGGAGCTCATGAAGTGAGCACTTATCTTTAATGTGAGATTATCAAGAGGTGTGAGGAATGGCTGAAGATGAAGGATATCCAGCTGAGATTATAGAAATCGTCGCGAGGACAGGAGTTACTGGTGGTGTAACACAGGTTAAAGTGCGTGTCCTTGAAGGCAGGGACAAAGGCAGGGTCATCAGAAGAAACGTTAAGGGGCCAGTAAGGGTTGGTGACATAGTCATACTCAGAGAGACAGAAAGAGAAGCGAGAGAGATCAGGTCAAGAAGGTGATGGTAATGGCAAGGTGGAACGTCTGTTCATACTGCGGAAAAGAGTTCGAGCCTGGAACAGGGAAAATGTATGTCAGAAACGATGGCAGGGTCCTGTTTTTCTGCTCTGGGAAGTGCGAAAAGCTCTACTTCATGGGGCGCAATCCTAGAAAGCTCAAGTGGACAAAGGCCTTCCAGGAAGCAAGGCTTCAGAGAGCAAAGAAGAAAAGGTGAATTTTCACTTCTTTTATCCTTTTGGAAATATTTTCTTCGTGCAAACCACGATTTGTAAAAGTTATATTCTTATTTTTTCCTATTGTATATGGTAATTTCATTTATACCACATATTTTTCTATTTAATGCTACAATTTATAACAGAAAGGTTTAAATATAAGGACAGTAAATTTATTAATGACAACCGTTGGGGGGTACAAATGAAAAAGTGGCTAATCTTGTTTGTAACCGGGTTGCTGATGCTGAGTATTTTTGAAAGTGTAGCAGCATATTCCCCCACATACGATGTTGTTTTATGGGATAATGGTCCGTCATTCTATGACACAAGAACTGTGGGTTTTTGGCCTGCAAAATGCACATATACAATTGATGGAGAGCTTTTAGCTTATCAAACATCCTACTATGAAGGAGAAGGATGCACTGAACTATTCATACCTTTCTTGGGGTACTTTATTTTCACTCAAGCAATAGGAATTATAGAAAACAGCGATGGGATACCACATACTTTGACAGGGTATCTTTTACAAAATATTTCTATTATCCTGCTCCGAGGGATGGTCCGAGCTCCACACTAACAGTAGGATGGCATTATAGACACTATGAGGAAAGTGGAGGGTGATGAAGATGAGAAAGATGCTTCTTATACTAGTGATTACCATTTTAGCAATCTCAGGGACTATCGCAATGGCACTGGCATATAATCCTATGCCCGCCTCTGAGATAATAGTCGAAAGAATCAACACAATCGAAAAGTACTCATTTATGGAAACTGTTCAGAGCAACCAGTATTTTGGCAAAATCAAGGAAATAAATGGCTCAAAGAAAGCCGTTATGGAGCTTGCATACAAGAGCGGGGGAAAAAGATGGGGATGGATAGATCTAAAAGCGATGTCAGCTGAAGTATTTGAGGAATATTATATAAATGACACACTTGTCATGAAGACACATGCGAAACTGGAGAACGGGAAATTAAGCGGCTACGTTGAGTTGAAAGATGGCGAAAAGCTTCCTCTAACCCAGGTGCTCAGGGAGGATTACAACATATCCCCTGAAAAGGCGGTTGAGATGTTCATGCACACTCATCCATTGGCAGTTCTCAAGTCCAAACTCAAAGACAGCACGCTGATACCAGTGAAACCATCCCTCAGGGATAAACTGCTGGGGGCGGATTACACATATAAGCTGCCTTTGGAGGGCAATAAAGAGTGGAAAATCACGGTTAGGGGAGACGGCACTCCCAAGAAAATCGAGCTTATCTCCTCTGCCCCTGACTCTCCGGGTGTCGTAAAGGCAGTAATTGAAATTAAGCCTTTGAACTAGCGTATTTTCCATTTTTCTAGTCCCCTTCTTCAAGAATCCAGGCCAATAATCCAAAAAACCTATTAACCCGGGAACAAACTATTCTCGGTGTTGCCCATGAATAAGATTGAAAGGACACTGGTCATCATAAAACCCGATGCCGTTGTCAGGGGTTTAATAGGAGAAATAACAGCCCGTCTGGAAAAGAGGGGGCTTAAAATCGTCGGCATGAAGATGATATGGATTGACCGCGAGCTCGCCGAGAAGCACTACGAGGAGCACAGGGGCAAGCCCTTCTTTAACTCCCTCATAGATTACATCACCAAAGCTCCAAGCGTTGTTATGGTCGTCGAGGGCAGATACGCGGTAAGCGTTGTCAGGAAGATGGCCGGAGCGACAGATCCAAAGGATGCAGAACCCGGAACAATCCGGGGTGACTACGGTCTCGACGTCGGTGATGCCATATATAATGTAATCCACGCCTCTGACAGCTTGGAGAGCGCCGAGAGGGAGATAAACCTCTACTTCAAGCCGGAGGAGCTCTTTGAGTACTGGAAGGCTGCGGACTGGTTCTACCACACCCATGCAAGGGCTAAAAGGGAGTATATGGATGAGATGGGCTGAGAGTTAGCCCGCTATTATTTCCCCTTTCCGTTTTGTTTTTCTCATAAACGCCGCGTATTCATCAAGCACCTCCCTACATTCAGCAGGAGCTCTCTTCCTAGAGAGCACAACCAGGCTCAGTGCCCACAGGTAGTAAACCGGGAAAGTCACGACCAGTGCTAGGATTAGCGCGCTCAGAAAGTCCCGCGAGAGGAGAGGTATAATGAGAGCGGGAGCCAGAAGGAATGCGTAGCCCATGCCCCTGACAGCCTCCCTGGTTTTCTCTGCCGTTTTTAGCAGACAGCGAATGAGCTTTTCCACGCTGGAAAAGTTCTGCAGGGTGAAACCGCCCACAAATACCCTGTTTGCGAGGACATATGCGGAGCGGCTCTCATCGTCTGTAAAGCAGAGACCTTCAAATGACCTGCAACGTATCCACCTCTCAGGATTTTTCTCCGAGTGAAGCGCTAACAGCAGGAGGATTATTACAGACAGGAGGTACCACAAGCGAGAGAGTGTTCCCACCAGCCCCACTTCGGCAGAGAGCACAAATGAAGAGAGAGGGACGGCCTGGATGTACTCATCTATGCTCAGTGATTTTCCTGCTCTCATCTCGATGAGTGTTATGGCCAGAATGAGAGAAGCAAACACTTCAAAGCCCGCCCACTCCCTGAGGCTGACCCCTACGACATCAGCCGCTATATCCCAGAGAGGCGCACTCAAGGCATAGGTGAAAAACGGGATCGCCGTTGCAATTCCTACAATTTCTGCGCCTTTTCCCTTCACTTTTCCAGCTATGAACGCTATTCCAGTCCCAATCAATGCTGATAGTAGCAAGGCTATCATCTCACCACCATTATGAATTACCACTCAGACTTTTAATTATTGCGCCGAACCATTTAAAAACTCCACCGTGAGTTTAGGCTTAGAGGTGAGGGAAATGAAGAAGATTAGGCAGCCAATTATAGCTGTTCTCGGTCATGTTGACCACGGCAAATGTCTTCTTCCAGATGAAAAGGTTGTTCTTCCAGAGCTCGGCAGCATAACGCTGAAAGAGCTGTTTGAGAGAGCAAAAACCACCATTAAGAGAGATCACGAAAAGGAGATAAGGATATTTGGCAGGAAACTCACAACACTGAAAGAGAATGGTATGGTTGCACTCCTTGAAAGTCCCTATGTGTGGAAAGTAAGGCATAGGGGCAAGGTGCTTAGAGTCAGACTCAAGAACTGGCACTCTGTCAGTGTAACTCCAGAACACCCCTTCCTGACGACTGAAGGATGGAAGAGAGCTGATCAGCTGAAAATAGGGGATTACATTGCAGTTCCAAGAATAATTTATGGAAACGAAGACAAGGAAAAGTTCATAGCCT
>JAMOPD010000057.1 GCA_027064745.1 Thermococcaceae archaeon | reverse complement strand
TTAAACCTTTCTCATTCAGAGCGTTATACACGTTCCTGTAGAACTCTTCAGAAAACAGCATCTTTGCTGGGCCTACAGGATCGGTTGAATCTATGATTATCACATCAAATTTTTCCTCTACATTTTTGATGTACTCAACTCCATCCCCGACAATGACCTCTGCCCTCGAGTCCTCAAATGCTCCTCTGTCTATATTTAGGTAAAGTTTGGAAACTTCAATAACAGCGTCGTCAATCTCAACCATCACGGCTTTTTCCACTGTATTATGCTTGAGGACTTCCCTTAGGGTTCCTCCATCCCCTCCACCGATAATGAGAACCTTTTTTGGATTGGGGTGGGCAAGCATAACTGGATGGACAAGAGGTTCATGGTAACTTTCCTCTCCAATCTCAACAAGCTGAACAGTGTCATCTAAGACAAGGAGCTTTCCGAATCCCTCAGTTTCATAAAGTTCAAGCCTCTGGTATTTAGTCTGAATCTCAAAAAGTCTCTCTTTAATCTTGAATCCAACACCATAACCTCTCGGATACCACTCAATAAAGGCTCTTTCTTTATCGTTATCGTTGAATCCCATGAGCATCACCTGTTTGGGAAAAAGAGGGAGAGTTTAAAAACTTCACCATTTCATGAAGTCTAGATAGTATATGGTCTAAGAAAAAGAGGGAGAGCTTAAAATCTCACTCTCTAAATAGCAAACCCCTATCAACTTTAACTAGAGCAGGCCGTTTGCATCTTAGCTCCCGAATTATATACTCGCTTGCCTTGAGGGGCATTGTATGGTCTCCGCAGGTGTAGACATCGACAGATGCATATCCGTGTTCTGGCCATGTGTGTATTGTAATATGGCTCTCAGAAACGATAACAGCCCCAGAAACACCCTGCGGAGAAAATTTATGGAAACGCTTATCAATAATAGTGGAGTTCGCCACTTCAGCGGCTTCTGTTAGGATTCTTTCTATCTCCTCTATATCGTCCAGAATAGCGGGATCGCATTCGTAGAGGTCGAGGATAACATGCATCCCGAGCGGACTTTCCACACCCTTCATCGTCCTCACCTCCCATAAGCCTCACCTCCCTTTAGTCTAGTATGGAAACATCACAACGACTGCCAGAGCAGCGACAGGCTTATCCTTAACAGTCGCTTCGGCTGAAGCTACCTTAAATTCCTTGAGCTTCCATTCCCTGGCACGGAAGCCCTCCTCTACCATTCTACATACCATTTCTTCAGCCTCTTCTTTGGTGCAGTAGCCGGAGTACTCGTATATGAGACCCCCCTCATTTCCCTCACTTATTCCAACGCCTAAAGCTGCGCTTATTGTTGAACCTGGCTCATCGCTCTCTATGTGGGCATAGACTGTCGGAAGTAACATACCAACTGGAACGTTATGCACTTCGCCCATCCACTCTATGTGTGCTGGAATAACACTGCTGAGCTTGACGAGGTTGACATTGCCAATACCCAGCTTTAACAGTGCATTATCAAAGGCATTTAGTTTTGTTCCGCCTTCAGCAGATGCAGCACCGAGGAATGCTCTCTTGGGTGTAGTCCAACTCATAGCTCACAACCTCCGTTTTAGAGTATTGTTAACCCTCCAATTTTGATTTGATATGTGGTAATCCCAAAATTTTCAATTCAATTAGTCGCTACTCGGTGGTTTACTTATAAAGCTTTCGGGTTTTGACCAAATCAAAAATAGCCGGTTTTTTGGGCTTAGAGCAAAAAATAAAGTGAAAATGCAGGTTAAATTAATGAATTTCTGCATTTTGTTTTTCGTTAATGTATGACACTACACGACCGATTGTTGCGGAGATGAATATTCCCATTATGCTGGCGAGGGAAGCAAGGGCATACATGTGGGCACTCAAGATGCCATGCTCGTAACCAAGTTCCCCAACGAGCAAGCCAAGAACACCAAAGCTTGCTATCCCCGTGGCCCTCACCAAGGAACTCTTGAAATTGTCTTTCCATACAAAAATCGTTGTGAGGAGTACCCTGACGAGGTAAATCAGCACGAAGAAGTATATCACCTCGCGGGAGAACTCAGTCTCAAAGTTGATACCTCTCCATGCAAAGAATATCGGAGCAAAGATGCCGTAGGTTATGCCCGAGATTATGGTATGAAGCCTTTCGAACTGTTTTGTACCGACGAGATCACTGTGGAGGAGCAAACCTGCAAGAAAGCCGCCAATGCTGAAATGAAGGCCTATTTCCTCACTTATAAGTGCTAAAGACGTTGAGAGAATCATGAACACGCCAAAAACTGCTTCATCACTTTTAAGTCTCCTAAGCGCCCGAATTATCTGAACTTTATGCTGTATGCCGATAACATAGTTGAGCCCTAGGACCACCCCCAGAAAAAGGATATCTTTCACAAATTCGAGGAAGAGGCCTGTGTAGCTGAGATGGTGCAGCTCAAAGTTTATGAGGAGGTAGAGGATTACAAGGCTTCCAACTTCGCTTATAACTGCATAGGAAAGCGCAACATGGAGGAATTCCTTCCCAAAGAATCTTGCTAGAGTTATCACTATCGGCGCTGATGCTACCGATAGTATTGCTGCAACAACAAGGCTGTCATATGAGAGCGAATACCCCGTGAAGGGTAAGGTTATGAAGAGCATAACCAAATATGTTATCACGTATATCGGAAAGCTCTTCTTTCCTCCAAGCCGTACTTCCTCAGGGGTGAGCTCAAGACCCGCGTATATCATGAGAAAGAAAATTCCGAACTGTGCCAGAAGGCTCATTTCATCTCGAGGTAAATCGATGAAAACCACTCCTAGAATCAAACCTGCCGAAATCTCACCCAGAAAGCCGGGATATCCTAACCTTTCAAATATCTCTGCAAGGATTCTCCCAACTGCGATGATTATGAAGACATAACCAATTACATACACTTGACTACCTCCTTTAAGGCATTAGAGGGGGCGTGGTGTAATAGTAATACTGAGGCATAAACCTTAATTACTTTTTCTCCAACCTCCCAGCATGAGGCATTATGAGATCATCAGAGTGAAGGAAACGGGCAGGATTGAAATTCCGTTGGATTATGCATATGAAGTGGGCTTACTTGAGGGAGCATACTTTTTAGTTGAGATTGATACAGACTTAAATGAGATACATCTTGAAAGAATCGCTCTGCCTGGAAAGAAACTTGTAGAAATAGAACTCGTTGTTCTGGATAAGCCGGGAGTTTTAGCGAAGATAAGTGATGTTCTTGGGAGGAACAAGGTTAACATCCTGTTTAACGAAGCAGAAGAGCTTGAGCATATAGGATTTGCGGCTATAGTGGCAGTTGTTGATGTAAGTGGAGCAAATATAGGTATAGAGGAGCTTGAGGAGGAGCTCTCAGAGATTGAGGAGGTTCAGGAGGTATCACTGAAACCTCTGTATTAGTACCATCATGAGCACAAATATAAAGAGGATGATCATATGCATGTTGACCTCTCTCCCGAATTCATGGATTGGCTTGAAGTGAGGGGATTTCTCTAAAGTTCCCACTTTCTTAAGGAAAATGAAGAGGCTAGAGGCCAGTACAAGGAGCCCCCATTCAGTGAGATTTATTGATGGGTTCAGATAAATGCCAGAAAGCAGTGTTAACAGTGCAAGTATTAATGAAACAGGAGCTTTCACACTTCCATTCTTTCCAGATTCTAAAAGAAAGTAGTTGAGCTTGATGGCGTAGAGCATAGTACCTGTTGTAGCGGCATACAGCAAGAAAATATTTAAACCTGTGAGGCCTTCCATTATTAGTTTTTTGCCGTAGGCAGTTATGAACGGAGAGATTCCTGAGAGTGCCAGACTAAGAAGTAGTACAGCTATCATAACACCCTTGTTTTCTCTGTAGCTGAGCTCTCTCAGGTCTTTCGTGCCTTGTGCATCAGCCAGAGATCCAATTCCCAGAAAGAGACCACCTTTAAAGAGCATGTGGGCAAAGGTATAGTATATA
>JAMOPD010000056.1 GCA_027064745.1 Thermococcaceae archaeon | reverse complement strand
GGTTGAACGTGAGGGCTATCAGCCCACCCTTTGAGGCCGCGTAGTGGGGCCCGACTGTTCCGCCGTCCTTCCCGGCTATCGAGGCTATGTTGACTATCTTGCCCCTCTTCATGTATTTGAGAACTTCCTGGGTGACTATGAAGGCCCCCTTGAGGTTGACGCCGAGAACAGCGTCCCAGTCATCGTCGGTGACCTCCATCGGTTTTATAGCCTTTCCGAGAATTCCCGCGTTGTTCACGAGGATGTCTATCCTTCCGAAATGGTTGACAACCTCCTCAACCATCTTTCTGACCTCTTCGCGATTGCTCACCTCAGCCTTCACCGTTATCGCATCGACGCCGTGGGAGCGGCAGAGCTCGGCGGTCTCTTCGGCCTTCTCCCTGCTGTGGGCGTAGTTTATAGCAACATTGGCTCCCTTTGCCGCGAGAGCGACGGCTATTGCCCGTCCTATTCCTCTCCCACCACCCGTAATGATGGCAACCTTCCCAGTAAGTTCCATGGTTATCACCAGATTATGCTTGAGCTTTCCCTTAATAAAGCCTGAGGCCGAAATATTTTTACGTTTGAAATCTAAAACTACACTCATGAAAGGGATAACTCTGCTCTTGGCTCTAATCATTCTAGCATCTGGATGTATATCCCAGTCTGGAGGAGATGAGAAGATGAAGCTGGAGGTTAGTTCGGTTTTTCACGACGGGAGTTACATACCGAAGAAATTCACATGTGAAGGGGCTGATATAAACCCGCCACTCTATCTGGCCCACATACCCAGCGATGCAAAGAGTATAGTTATAATCGTAGATGACCCTGACGCACCTATTGGGACATTCACCCACTGGATAGCGTGGAATATACCACCAGTTGAAGAAATTCCCGAGGGCATACCTAAGGAAGGCCGTGTAAGTGAGCCCGTAAACATGATTCAGGGAAGAAATGACTTCGGCAGAATCGGATACGGCGGCCCATGTCCCCCAAGAGGGCATGGTGTGCATCACTACCACTTCAAGGTTTATGTTCTGGACACGACCCTCAACCTGCCGCCCGGAGCGAGCAGAAAAGAGCTTGAAAAGGGCATGAAGGGCCACATCATCCAGTGGGGTGAATTGATAGGCCTCTACGAGAGAAGATGAATCAGACATGCCTAAGCCTAACATATAAATTTAGCCAGCTTCGAAGGGCTGAAAGGAAATTTAGAGTAAAGTGGGGAGTATAAAGTTAGGGTAGATGTAACTGTAACAGGTTCATTGGACAGTGCCTTTTTTTAAAAGTCTCCAATGTCTGGGGTATCCATGAACTTACTAGGAGTAGCATTCCACTAAGTTCCGTTCATTTTCTGTACTCTCCTGACTGGGCTTGAGAAAGATGCAAAAAAAAAAACTGCGGATACGCCCTCGTCAAATTCGTGGAGTAACATCTGGAGAATAAAACAAGAACAAGAAAATGTAAGTCACAAGGTACTAACTAGCCTGGAGGTGACCCATGTTTTAACATCTTCGTCCATAATATTGTTGATAATCTTCATAGCTTCAGACACGTTTCCCTCCTTTGCTAACTTTAATGCGGCCTCTGCTTCTATCTTGGATCTATTGGAGACATCACGGATAAATCTGGCTATTTCCAGAGCATCATCAATTTTTCCTAAATTCAAAAATTCAAAAGCGAGGCTCATCAAAGTTTTTGTTGTTTGTTCCTCATTATTAATGTCATATGCTACATCAATCGCCTTTTTAATGGCCTCTTTGTAGTTTTTTCCCTTTTTAGCAATCTCAACAGCAATTTTAGAAAAAGCTTTTGCTTTGATAACCTTGTCTGGTATCTCATAAGCCATTTTATATGCATTCTCAAAATCTCCATTGGTTATAAGTTTATTAACCGCCTCATAGAGGGCTCGTGATTGATACCATTCCTGCACGATAATCCCCACAATAATTTGCATCATAAAGATTTAAGCTTTCCTAAAACATACTGTCAGGATGACCATTGAAAATGCATGGATTTTGGATATTGTGAAAGACACTCAACCACTCATTCACTTCAATACTTCTGGAAAGCTTCTAGGAGTGAGGCTCAGACTTTACAACTTGTGAGAGCGCCTGATAATAAATTCAGTATAGTGCAGTATCCTGACAGTATTTTCCTAAAAATAAAGGAAAGTTTATATTAGAACATCTTGAGAGATAAATAGGTGGGAAAATTGAAGAAGAAAGGGCTGTTGATGGTGCTATTTTTATTTTTTATACTATCCATTGTGTCATATGCAGTGGCGGAAAGTCAGATAGATACAAGCAAAATCCATTTTTACATATATGGCATGAAGACGTGTCCCCACTGCCACAGAATGAAGGAGGAGATACCAAAGATCTATGGAAAAAACAGCTTAACCTACTATGAATTAGTGGGAAATGATGAAAATAACAAGCTCTTTGGTGAACTTTATCAACTCACTGGCATAAGGGGTGTTCCCGTAATTGCCATAGCATATAATGGAACACTATATGCCGTTATAGAAGGTGAATTCAATGTATCAGCGGCGCCTTTAATAATCAAAGAGGCTCAGAAAAATGGTGGTCTAATTCTTGTGGTTGGTGGGAAGGCATATTTAATCAAAAATCAAACTCATATTCAAATGCTGGAAACCATTTTTATAAAACATAACTCAGTCTTTAAACAGTCAACGTCAACTTCATCCTCATCTTCAAGTACAAGTACAAGTATAAGCACAAACTCCCCGCACACTTCAACACGAAGCTCAACCTCTGGTTCTACAACATCGAATAGTGCAGCTTCATCAATAGCCCAATCAAAAAAGAATGTTTGTGGGCCGGCATTATTTCTGCTTTTGACCCCATTCCCACTTATACTCCGTAAAAAACGCTAAACTTTTTGTTTTTAACTTTTTGTGTTAGAAACACTGAAAAACTTTACCTCACCAATTCCAGTGGGGAATGGCATGAAGAAAGACATTGAGGCATTACTATCAATAATTATCATATCATTTGGCATAAGTTCCACGGTCCTTTACATCTTAGGATTATCATGGTTTATTCCTCAATTCTTAGCCTTAGCACTTTCGGATTCAATTAACCCATGTACATTTGTAATTTATACTATGCTGTTAATAGCACTCTCTGTCAAAGAAATTTCAAAAAGACAGATTTATCTCGTTGGCTTGAGCTTTATAATTGCAATTTACATATCATACTATCTTCTCGGAGTTGGACTTGTAGCTTTTGCAACGAATATACCCACATGGGTAGCTGGTATTCTAGCCATTATCTTTGGATTATACACCTCAATAACGGGATATCTGGAGATCTCAAGGATCAGAAAGAAGAAAGAGGCAAGAAAAAGGATATTCAGCAAAGATGCTACAATTATTGGGGCTTTTACTTTGGGTGTGGTAGTATCTTTTACACTATTGCCCTGCTCGGCAGGGAGCTACCTCGTATATGCAATCCTTATTTCCAAAATTGGGAAAACTCTAATATTTTTACTGCTCGCTCTTTATAACCTCATATTTATACTGCCACTTATTATCATACTCTTCGTGATGGGAAGCATAAGTGAGAGTAAAACAATATCCCAAAAGCTGGTGCAACGGAGCAAAGAACTTTCAATTATTGCAGGTATTATACTGGCATGTATCGGAATATGGGTGCTGTTAAAGTATTAACACTACAACTATTAGATCCTAAGCTTCTTGGGAAATTATACCCAAAAAGCCTTAAATACACCAATGGTAAAGCTCCCAAGCGGTGGTGGTATGAAAGATGTTGAAAAGGCGTTGCAACACTTTCACAGTTTAAAATTAAAACAAATTATGCCCTCCTCGGCCTCTATTCCAGTAGTGGAAGCTGAAGCACCTGTGATCAATGTCTTGAAAATCCTTCGTACGAGACATCATGTATGGGTGGTTAAAGATAGAAAAAGCATGAAACTATGTGGGGTTATCAGGTACCTCGATAC
>JAMOPD010000055.1 GCA_027064745.1 Thermococcaceae archaeon | reverse complement strand
GGAAGACCGTTGCACAGGAGGAGCAGAAGCTCATCCTCGAGGCCGCTCGCAAGAGGCTCTTCGAGGATGAGGACGAGCTCGACTTCTGATTTCCTTCCTTTTTCTTTAAAATCCTGCTTTAACCAGCCATTAGATTTTTATTTGCCTCAGTTGTATATGGATGCGGTGATTATTAGTGGGACGCAAGAAGAAACAGCTAACACTTCTTGACACTACACTTAAAACAGAGGAGATGAGCATACCTCCAGGGAAAATAAAATGTATAGTCACCGGAAAACTTCGAAAAGACACTCCTGAGGAGCGAGTCCGTCAGGAGATAGCCAGAGAGCTGATTGAGGTTTATGGATATTCGCCTCAAGACATGGATGTTGAGTTTCCAATAAAGATGGGACGAGCGAAAAAGAGAGCTGACCTAGTGATATTTTATGAGGGGAAACCTCACAAACAGGAAAACATCTACATAATAGTCGAAGCAAAACGAGAAGACATTAAACCATCCGATAAAAAAGAAGGCATTGCCCAGCTTGAAAGTTACCTCTCAGCCTGTATGAACGCAAAATTTGGAATCTGGGTCGGAAGCGAAAGAATAGTTTATCAGGTAACCAAAAAGAATGGTATTAAAGAGTTCATTCAAATTCCAGATATTCCGAAGAAAGGAGAAACCACCATTCCAAAGCCAACTCACGGAACACTAAAACCTGCAACAAATCTCAAGAGCGTGTTTAAGAGAATCCACAACTACATACATGCAAACCAAGGGCTCCCCAAAGACCAAGCGTTTGAAGAGTTGCTGAAGCTTATTTTTATCAAAGTGTACGATGAGCAGTTTAATCCATCGCTTAAGTTCTATGTTCTTCCCAACGAAGACCCCAAAGACGTGAGAGATAGGCTTGAAGAAATCTTTGAAAAAGTGAAAAGGAAGTATCAGTATATTTTTGATGAAAACGAATCAATTAAGCTAAACGACCGGGTTCTCATGTACGTTGTGTCCGAACTCCAGCGTTTTAGCCTTGTTAATACTGATATTGACGTTAAAGGAGAGGCATATGAAGAGATTGTAGGGTCTAATCTGAGAGGGGACAGGGGAGAGTTCTTTACTCCTCGTACAGTGTGTAAAATGACCGCAGAAATGGTTTTGGCACTTTTCAAAGAAGAGGATATCTTGAACCCAGGGGGTGTGAGAATACTCGACCCCGCCGTTGGAACTGGAGGATTTCTAATAGCGATAATAAACCATCTCAAAAAACTGCTTGAGTCAAAAGGCTACCGTCACGACCTTTTAAGGGACACACTTGCCGAAATAGCCAAGGCCAACCTATTTGGCATAGACTTCAATCCGCTCCTGGTCAAAGCCGCGCAGATGAACATGGTCATGCATGGTGATGGTTCATCGAACATAGTTCACGCCAATTCACTGGAACACCCTTCAAAGTGGAGCGATGATGTTCTTAGAACACTATTTCCAGAAGACGTTAGAAAGTTTGGAAGCATTGAAAAGTTTAGAAAACACTTGGCAAGACTTGAAAAGCCAGAGGAAATCGAAAACGCCATCTCTCGGTTCGATATCGTTATAACAAACCCGCCATTTGGCTCTAAGCTCCCAATAGACAACCCTGAAATTCTATCCCAGTATGAGATAACAACATTCGAAACTACAAGCCCGAGGAGTTCACTCCCGCCAGAGCAGTTGTTCATCGAAAGAACCCTTCAGTTCCTCAAACCGGGCGGAATTCTCGGCATAGTCCTTCCCGACAGTATATTAAGCAACCCTGGCCTTACGTGGCTCCGTAAGTGGATACTGCAAAAAGCGAGGGTCATAGCAAGCATAGACCTGCCTACGGAAACGTTCGAACCCCATACCGGGACGCAAACCAGTGTTCTGATACTCCAAAAGAAGCACCCCTATGAAGTCGGAAGAAAGGAAGACTATGAGGTTTTCATGGCAATTCCCGAAAAAGTTGGCCATGACAGGAGGGGCAACGACATTTACAGAACAACCCCAGATGGAAAAATAATCCTGGACGAAAAGGGGAACCCGATAAAAGATGATGACCTTCCGATAGTTGCGGAGCTCTTCAGAAAGTGGGCCAAAGAAAGGGGGCTCGCTCCATGAGCGACGTTAAGTGGGTTAGTGTCCCAAGCTCCTTTATCTTTTCTGACGAGCTTAGATTAGATGCGGAATTTTACAGTAGGGAAAGATTAAAGGCTCAAATACTAATTGAGGAGCTTAAGAAAGCGAAGATTTCAATTGAATTAATTGAGGATTTCAGTGAAAAAATATTCCACAGACCAAGATTTAGACGCAACTACGTATCAAAAAATGAAGGAGATCCGTATTTAATGCCAAACGAAATATTTTTGTTCCCCCTAAAAGCGAGGAAATTCATAAAGAATTACCCTGAAGGGTTAAGAATTGAACCGGACTGGATATTGATAACATGCTCTGGAAGTGTTGGAAGACTCAGAATAAGCGATAGAATACTCTCAAAGTATGTTATGTCCGCATGATTTAATTAGACTTGTGCCAAAAGACAAGGACTCCCTTGGGTATGTCTACGCATACCTCAATACATGGATCGGACAGGCATTTTTGACAAAAACAAACTACGGGTTAATAAAACACATAGAACCCTATCACGTGGCCAATATTCCAATTCCACTCGTTGAAGAGAACATTATGAAAAAAGTAAACAACATGATTCTTGAAGCCCACAAGATGCGTGAGGAGGCCCAGTTAAAGCTACTACAGGCGGAAGAGCTGTTCTATAAAGAGCTCGGACTACCCAACATCGACGAAGACGACGTTCGGTATTTTGGGGGAGACCTCGGAAAGAAAGTCAAAGCCTTTACAGTAAAGGCGAGCGAGCTCGATTTGAGGCTTGATGCATCGTATCACAACCCCCTAGCGGAAACTACAAGAAGAATATTACGAGAAGCTGAGAAAACAAAAGCATTTTCACTTATACCTTTGGGAGAAATTGTAAATCCTTACACTCCTCCACGCTTTAAACGAATGTATGTACCTCCAAACGAAGGAATACCCCTTCTCCAAGGCTCCCACATCCCAATGATAAAGATATTTTGACATCAAGTACCAATGGAAAAAGATGCCAAACTTAGAAAGATACATACTTAAAAGGGGATGGGTTCTTGTAACATGCTCAGGCACAATAGGAAGAACAGCACTTGTTTCAAACACATGGGACGGATGGGCGGCGACCAATCACATCACTAGATTGATCCCGAAAGAAGAGGACATGTTAAACCCAGGTTATCTTACATTATACCTTCAGACGGTGTATGGGCAGGCTCAAGTTTTAGCATTGTCCTATGGTGCGGTAGTTGAAGAAATCGGGGAGGCAGGAAAACTTTTTGAGCAGATACTAGTTGCTCTTCCAGACAAATCAACCCAAGACAAAATAGGTAACCTTGTCATCGAAGCCTATGAGCTTAAAGACAAGGCCAACATGTTAGAGCAGGAAGCCGTCTCACTGCTTGAAAAACACCTTGAAGAACTCAGCGGCGTTTCGCTTTGAGGTAGATTTATCTTTTTAAAGTTGTCTAACGAAAATGATAAGCTGGAGGTGTGCTAATTGGATAACAAAAACCATTATCCCACATGGCCCCATAAGAAAAAGCCAAATCTTTCCAAATTCTTCGATATCCTTGATGTCGAGATTGAGAGTGAAGACATTGAAAAGAAGCTGATTATCGAATTTTGTAGGTATATCTTAACGTCCTGAATTTGGCTCCTTTATCCACCCTAAAGTTTTTATACCAACGTTTCGACTGGTATCTCAATGAAGCAAGTGGAAGAGATGCGCAACCAGATTCTCAACGGGCCGATAGTAAAGACACTCATCCTGTTAGCTTATCCCCTAATCATAAACCAGCTCGTGCAGGTCCTTTACAACCTCACCGACACCTTCTGGCTCGGCAAGCTCGGAAGGGAGGAGTTGGCAGCGCCAGGAACGGCG
>JAMOPD010000054.1 GCA_027064745.1 Thermococcaceae archaeon | reverse complement strand
CCGATTATATTAAAAACAAATGGCAACAATTCATTTGGATACCATATGTTCATGATAAACTGAATCTTGATAACACTAACATAAAATTATTGGCAGAGTACTTTACATTTGTTTTTGTTCAGCCTCATTATTATCAGAGATGGAAGGAATATTACAATGGAACTTTGAAAGGATCTCCCAGTGATTATCCATATTTAAAGAACGGTATTGATGCACTAGTTGAGATCTTGAATTGGATATGGAGTATTCCTAATGGATATATAGAAATGGAAGTTGATGGAGACATCAACTTATATCCAGAATTAATAAATAAAGCATGTGATTACCTCGAAGCTCAAAGAAGAGCTACTGGATTTATATGGTCTCAAAGAGCATACTACTACAATGCTAACATAAGTAATATTAATGAAGTGAGGGACCAATGTCCAGAGTGGTAGATTCTAAAAAGTTACTTGTTTTGTTTCTATTCCTACTCATCGGGTCTATCCCAGCATTGGGTAAGGGTGACGACCTGAAAATTCTGGATGCCTATTCTACTGAGGACAGGATTGCTTTTTTGGTCTTTAATGGGACCTCTGAGGAGCTCTACAGTATAGTTTACAATGGTCACTCCTTCGAAGCCGAACGGCTTAACTTTACCTTAAGTCGCTATCAAGTGCGACACTGGAACGGCGAATACTGGATTCTCCAGAGAGGGGAACGAGGGACTGTCGAGCTTTACACGTATCGCGAAGGCAGGCTCAAGCTTATTAAAACTTTCACTGGAGGAAGTCTGTGTACTGATAACGATTTAGAAATTGAGTGGAATGGGAGGGAGTACTTCCTGACGTTTATAATGCAGGGCTCCAACGACGACCTTAATACTGGAGAATGTTATTTCATCTCTGAGAACTACCTCCTGAAGGGCGAAAATCTCATCCCATTGAACGTCTCCGGGCCGGCGACATGGATTCCAGCACTTAACGCTTGGCTCGTGGAAGGATCTCTTGCATACCTGGTCGATGAAAGCGGGAAGCTACTCGACAAGTACAACTTCAGCAAAACGGGCATATATTTGGTGGGCTTGGCAATTAATGGGAGCAAAACCTTGATTACCGTATCCGCGGATGAAGGGTGGGTTTGGGTATTTGCCATCGGGAACTCTTTATTGGTCCTACTCTACAACCAGAAATTTGGAGAAAGAGAACTGGGGGAAGGGCCGTATCCTCCCAAGGTGTGGATCGGAAAACCGGTACTTTTTGACAGAGATCCGCGTAATGATTCGGTTTCTATTGTCTGGTTATTTAACGGTACCGATTTCATTAAGATACATACATTTGGAGGTTATGCAACCCTCTATCCAGTAACGGCCCTCAATAGGAGTTATATCCTTTCTAGAAGCCCTGCCAACAGGGGAACCCGCGTTCTGCTCACTCTATTTGAATTCGAGAATTTTTCACTCGTTCCCCTCAGTTCCCTAAAAGTTAGAAATGACTACATTAGAGTGGTCAATACGGGGGAGCTAAAGGGATTCCCAGCGCTAAAAGTTAAGTCTGGAAGCATGCTTGTGGCCTCTGGGGAAAATTCAGTCTTTCTTTTTAATTCCACTGACATGGTGGATCTCACATCAGGAGAGGATATTGACCTTCCAAGTGCCCTTAAAAATCATGGGTACAAGTTATCATTTTGCTGTGGGGAGGTGGTGGTATTTAATGAAAACAGAGCATATTTCTTTAAAAATGGCAAATTCAGCGACATAACCCCGGAAATGCTTTCAGTGCTATCCCGAAATTCGGGTAGTAATGGATCTTCAACACCCTTTACTCTGATCACTCTTGCTGTTATAATTGTCTTGCTAGTTTCCCTGAGAAAAAGAAGATAACGTTGCACTTATTTAAGTGCAAAGGGTATGTGAATGTCCTCTCTTAGGAGTCCCTATCAGGATTTGTCATTATTCCGAACTTTCGAGCTTTGTCCTCTTGATTCCCACTCTGTCGAAGGCTTTGTCTGAGCTTGTTATCTCCCTCTTTAGCTCTGTGAGTGTTAAGTTGGGGAGTTTCTTTACCGGCTCTTCGAGTTCCTTTAGGGGATCGTTTGGCTTGGGGATTACGAGAATACCTCCCCAACTCTGACGAGAGAGACTTCTTGAGAAGGCTCTCTTTCTTAGTAACTGTTGCCCAACAGTTTTGTGGGTTACCTTTTAAAGCACGGCGTCGAATCAACCCCGGTGAGAGTGATGGGGAAGATAAGGGCGCATCACGTCAGGATTACCACGTTCATCCACGCCACCGAGGACGAGGACAAGGTCTTGAGAAAATGATTAAATTTTATCTCGGCTTTATAACTCCTTGGAGTTAGTAGTTAATCTTTTTGAGTTCAATTTTGCAGTGTTTTGGCATCTTATTACTGGCTTTTGTGACACTAGCTCATTAAATAACCCGTTGTACTGTTATTTATAGTGTATATCAAAAAACTTAAATATGTCCTAAACAAACTAAAGATGGTGGTATGCATGGAATTGTATGTGCCCAAAAACAAGAAATTGTATATAATCGCGAATACTCCCAATATCCAAGAGAGCCCTTCGGAATTCAGGAATTCTCTTGGTAATTACGAAGTTGATGGGGTTTATCTCGTCTACAATAATGGAAGGAGTGGAGATAGTGGCTTTATCACGAGCCGAGGGGATGTAGAATTTAGAAGATTTGAGGTGTTTTTTAATGCACTACTTGATTTAGAGATAGAAAAAGGAATCGTTATTGAGGCATTAGGGTCTAAATTTAGTCCTTACAGCACATACACATGTATTGACGGTTCCAAAGTTGTTGGATGGATTCATCCTGCCTTGGTAGATCGATATTTGACTTTTGATCAGAGATATAAGAGAACGATTGATTTGCTGGAAGGATTCGTTGATTCAAATGTTAGCATATTGTTTGATCATATACGCTATCCTAATCCTAAATCTGGTTTTCGTTCGGTGAGTTCATATAACCAAGATACATGCAAACGGATGTGGGCTGCTAATATATCTGAAGTTTCGAAAGTAACTTCCATACTGGCTGATTATCTTCGAGATTTAGGTGTGAGAAGTTTTTCTGGGGTTTTGCACACCCCCATAGAATACAATGACAATGCTTGCGCTAAGGCCTGGAATGTTGGACAGGCTTATGATGATACTGTCGGTCTCACAAAATACATAGATAGAGTTTTCATGTTAATGTATTATGCTCAACGAGAGGATTATCTAAAATGGATGAGAGATTTAGCCCGTACGGGAACAACGTTAAATGGTTTTTCTACAAGGGGAACTAGTCGGCCTTTATACTTTTTAATGAGTGTAGAGGCTCCACATTATTGGACATCTAATCTCCAAGAGGTCATTGATGAAGCTCTCCAATGGTTTGAGGGTTTAGTTATTTGGGATTATACCTCGCTACATAGAAAGGTGACGAGGATTGATCGCTATTAACCGAAAACTCTTGTCAATCATAATCGCAAGCCTCATAGTCTTCGGCCTTATTTCCCCGCCAGTTTCCTCACTGACACTTCAACAATACCAGTCAAAAACCCTCGAAACGGCCTTTGCCCTCTCTCCCGAGCCGGAGAGTAGATACCCGGTGGGATACTCCAACCTCTCGCTGGGGGCGTACGTGGAGTACCTTTCGGTCTCCATCATAGCACTTCACCGCTCGGGTTACGAGGGAGATAATCTAAACCAGTTGGCATCAAAGTTGAAATCTCTTCAGGCTGAGGACGGCTCTTTTCCAGCAATAGTCACCAACGATGGACCATTTGAGGATGCCCCCGATCTCTCTGTGCTTTTCTTCGAATTCTCAAAGCCCGCCGGTACTGCCCTCGCCGCCCTTGCACTCATCGAGGCTGGAGAGCCCGCGGATTCCCCACAAGTGACGAAGGCTGTGGAATATCTCGAAAAGAGCAAAAAGCATGGCCACTGGGAGAGCAGCGTTTTCAGATATCACCAGGAATACTCAACGGC
>JAMOPD010000053.1 GCA_027064745.1 Thermococcaceae archaeon | reverse complement strand
CCTCACGAATGTGTATGGGACCAACTTTCACCTCTTCGCCGCTTGGCGTTTCTATGACCTCTATAAACGGCAGTTTAACGTACTCAAAGCCATTCCCCTCGTAGACCTTAAGGAAACCGAGGTCGATAACACTGTCCTTTTTCCTGTTGCGATAGAGTCTGTCTGGATTCACGAGATCATTTGCCTTTACCACAAAGTTAGGGTCTGGAGAAGTCTTCTTTCCTGCTATTCTCTCTTCTGTCCATACAGCAACAGGAGGTAAGAGCTTCTTGGTAATTCTGCCAAGGGGTGTTTCAGCCTCAACTGACACATCGCCATCTATGATCCATCCGATATTCTTTCTGCCAAACTTGACTGGGTATGCTTTTCCGCTCCCACTAAGCTTGACATCGCCAAAATTAGCTCCGCTGAACTCATAAGCCTTCTTTTCAACCTTAATATCCAGTCTTCTTTCATCAAACCGTGCCATCAAAATGCCTGCTATCGCCAGGACTACTGCATAGGCAAAGGCAGTTCCAGCATAACTGTAGAGTTCCTTAGTCATACCGAGCCATTTCCCAAAGAACAGGAAAACACTCGTCCAGAAGGAACCCTTAGCAAGTGCAAAGATTATTCCGCTTGCTGTAACTCCGAACCATTTTCCAACGCTTAACAGCTCAAATGCAAATATAAGGGCAACTATTGCATAGACTATATAATCATTGTACTCTTTTAACTTCAACGGCCCTTTAAATAACCAGAGGATCAGCATGAGTGCAGTGATACCTTTTAGATACTCAGCAATCCTGAAGCGTGGGCTTTCATTTTCAACCTTCCATCTAAAACTCAAACTCATTCTTCCACCTCCCCAAGGGCAGTTATTATCTCGAGCAAACGCAAAAGCAAACGCCCGTTTTCGGTGATCTCATATCCCTCACCACTTCTTATCATCCCAGTTCTCTTCAGAAGCTTGAGATGATGAGAAACAGTTGGACTTTCAACCCCGAGAGCCTCTTTTATTTCTTTGAACGTCATAGGTTTATTTCCAAGCATCTTGAGGATTTTTATTCTGTCTGGATTTGCGAGGCTTTTGAGTATTTGCGAAGCCTTGACTTCATCAAGCTCCAGGCTCCCGGCTTCAAGTTTTTTCCTGAGACGCATCTTTATAGAGAGCATGACCTCATCCACTGGATCAATACTCTCCTCCAGCACCTCCAACCTCTTCTTCAGCTCTTCAAGCTGAGCCTTCAGGTCTTTTTCCATGATACCACCAAGTACATATTTTTGTAGTACATTTTTCTGTACTTAATTAGTGTGTTTAGTATATAAAAACTTATCGGTCATTTCTTGCCAAAAAGATTTTAACATTCAAATCGAGTTCGAATCATGAACATTCCAGAAATGCTAACACTTGTTGCGTTAGGTTATGCATTAAAACGTGTAATTAAAGATGATAGACCGTTCAACTATCTGCGCATTCTTGTCAACGATTTCCTTCTTGCCCTCTTTGTTTTTGGTAATGTAGCAAGCAAGAACCTGGAGTACCTTCTCGAGATCAAACTGGTGTTCTTATATGTCTTTCTGATAATCCTGATAAGTTTTACTTTCTCGTATCTCTATGGACATCTTTTCTTAAAGGAACGAAAGTGGGCAGGTGCGTTAATAGTCCTCTCTGTTCATCCAAATACAGCTGTTCTTGGATTTCCAATAGCGAGTCTCTTTCTCAAAGACATAACACCTGCGATACTCTACTCCACGACGAACTCGATGATAGTTCTTCCCATAGTCACGTTCATAGCAGCTCACTATTCGAGCGGCGGTGCTTCGATAAAGAAAAGCTTTCTTAAGGCCCTCAAGTTTCCGCCTACAATAGCAAACTTATTTGCTCTTGCGCTGGTGATAACTGGTGTTATGCTTCCAGAATCAGTTCTCAGTCCAATAAAGACGGTAGGCTGGTGGAGCATTCCATTGCTTATCATATACTTTGGTTCAAGAATAACATTAAGGAGCTTTAACTGGCGTAAGCTCACTGAGGTGGGAATGTTCCGGATAACTATTCCCTTTATTTTTGTCTTCCTCACTCTCCGCTGGACGTCTCTGGAAGTTTTCTATTCGGTTCTCATTGAGGCATCTATGCCCCCTGCTATAGCCGCTAATGCCATTCTTGCACAGTACAAACTAAAAGCTGAAGAAGCAATAAGTGTGACTTTTATACTGACTTTGCTTGTTATAGGATTATTTATGATGCTAAAAACGTTGCTTTAATTCACTAAAACGGATATCTTATCCATGTAACCTTTATCGAAAAAAAGAATAATAAAATCTGACATCGTAACTTTAAAATATTTGTTAGGGGTTTTGTTTTTTTGCCCCTTTGCTAGGGAGGAGGGTATGATGAAGACTATATCTCAGGAAAAACAGGCACAGGAAACTTCAGAAATATCAAAAGAAACTCAGAGCACTGAAACCCCAAAAACGA
Source organism: Thermococcaceae archaeon (assembly GCA_027064745.1). Taxonomy (GTDB): domain Archaea; phylum Methanobacteriota_B; class Thermococci; order Thermococcales; family Thermococcaceae; genus Thermococcus. The sequence continues at coordinate 1,524 of JAMOPD010000053.1, read as the reverse complement.
ATGCTGGAGAAAACCTAAATACTGGGGATTGGGAGCTCCAAGAAACCTCTCTCGAACCACCCCAAGAGCTCGATTATAATCTTGTTGGAGGTAGTCTCGGAAACACTTCAGTGCTAGTCAAAGCTATATTCATCGACAAATCGGCACGCTTTGCCAAGGTGAACACATACTGGGATGAACTGGGAGCAACCGCGAGTGCTAATAGTGTCGTCTTTCAGGTCAGTGAGAACGCACACGCCTTCATTGAAACCCGCTCGTACAGGGTCATGGGGGATCTCTTTGACTTCTGGATTCTAGATGATGATACCTACATTGGCTTCGAAAACGGTGTGGTAGGGCTGTACATTCAGTCGGGATACCTCCAAGGTGTCATGGCATATACAGTTACAAGGCTCAATGGTAATATTGCAATCGTTACCGCAACAAGTTCGGATCTTGATGGTACCTACTTCAGAGAGGACAAAGCGATAACAAACAGCTACGACTTTGAATGTCCCATAAACTCTCTCTATCCTGCCTATGGAACTGATAAAACGTCCTTTGACGGCTTCTACGTAGGTAGCGCCTGCGGATTCTATCATGTAAATTCAAATGGTCTTGGAGACGGTGACTGGTGGATAATCTCCAACGACCACAATGAAAGTGGTGCAGTAGTGCTTTACTCTAAGGACAAGGGTGTTGTTGTAGCTGCACTCTACAATCCAAAGGATGATGTGTATTACAACGGGGAAATTGAAGTCTCCAAAAAACCCACTGCGGCCTTGGTATCTGGCTACCGTCTGGCACTGCTCTACGGGAACACAGTTATAATCTACGAGCTCAATGATAATGGGGGCTATGGGGAGTTCGGCAGGATTTTGCTACCTTTCAACGCGAAGGACATAATGATAATCCACTGGCCTGCCATGGATATTTTCGAGGTAGGTATCGCCGGGGACAGAGAATTCGTCCATCTTTTTGATAAGCCAGAAGAGTTCGCCGGCACACGACACTTGAGTATCTCAGAGATAACCTCCGAGACCCAAGTGACAACGACGGGACAGACCGAAACATAGGAGGTGGTGAAGCTTTCTTTTTTTAACTTCCAAAGCTTGAGAAGGTGGGAGTAAAATGGGGTTTATGGATTCCCTGAAAAAAGCAACCTCAAGTATCGTGAAGAACATACGTCACAAAACCTTCAAGATACCGGCTGAGGAACTGGCCTGGAAGTGGGAGAAGCTCAAGCCTTACGGCGTTGAGATAGAGGCAGAGACGAGCTACGGCGGGAGATACAACACCTCAGCTTGGTTCTTCATAGAGGACGTCACCGTCAAAGAGGTTGAGGTTGGAATCTTTCGAAAATCGCGGAAAAAGAAGATCACCGTGAAATGCTACCGTGAAATAGAGCCCTACGATGAGTATGACGAGGAGGAAGAGGAGGAGATAGACTGGTTCGATTTCTCAAGGGAGGAGGAAGAAACGATAGAAAGAAAAGAGGTGACGTTCTGGGAGGGGGACAAAGTCAAGATACGCATGACAGAGGCG
>JAMOPD010000052.1 GCA_027064745.1 Thermococcaceae archaeon | reverse complement strand
ATTTTGATAGCAACACGAGAAAACTTAAGCTCATTTCAAGGGCAAGCGACATCAAAAAGCTCCCAGAAGGAAAATATGATACTTTCATGGTAAATCCAGTTGCCGGTGAAATCCTGGGGGCTCTGGTGGAAGACGCCAAAAATAGGTTTTCATTTATCTCTGCAGATGCTCAGGGGTTCATCAGGGAACCGAAGGTAGGAGAGGTCAAGCTTAGAGAAATAAATGCATCGTTCCTCAGAGGCCTAAATGTGTTGCACTCTGACAGAGGTGAATTCTCATGTCTGAACATGTTAAATCCAACGGATGTTGAGGTTCTTCTAATCTCTGACGGTTCAAATCCTGGAATTGCATATCACAGAGGAAAAGCATATTCTTACTGGCCTGCTAAATTGCATGTTTCAGAGTCCACCGGAGCGGGGGATGTTTTTCTAGCATCGTTCACATATTTTTACAAAAAATGTCCATTTATCCAAGCGCTCAAGAGGGCAAATGCATTTACTGCATTATTTCTGAAGTACCGGCATTTTGAGTTTTCCATAGGTGAGGTAAACGAGCTTGCAGCCAGTATTTTCGTTGAACGAAGTCCTGTTGTGCTCCCGTAGGCAGTCATTAGAATACCGCTAGTCAGATTGTGTGGTGATTTTGATGCATTTGTGCTACTATCCTTTATAGAGATCAAAAAATTTAAATATTAATTAACTAACCTATTATTGATGATATTAATAAAAACATACTGGTTATAGTATTCTTAAAAGGTAAGGGCTTCTGATGGGGGGATGAGTTTGAAAGGATATCTTACCATGTTTATTTTCTTTTTAACCTTGACTGCCTTAGTACCATATGTTCAGGGATATACAAGTACTCGGCATTACATGATAACTAATGGATATTCTGCTGGAGATAAGGTCATGTTCATCGTTAATGAAAACGGGACTCGATGGGCTTTTCTTTATAATGGGAAGGGTACAAAACGTGAAATTCTAAATTTTAGTGAATCTTATCAGCCTATTCACTGGAATGGTGCTTTCTGGCTGCTTAAAAGTGGGAGGAGGAACGTGACGCTTGCTCTGTATAATGGCTCATTGAGAATCCTCAAGAGGTTCAAAAATGGAACCTTATGTAATGACAATCTCTTCGTGGAATGGAATGGAAAAGAATACCTGATTCAGTTCATTCAGGGCCCATCACGCTGTGGTCTAGGGGCTGGAGGAGAGGAACATTCAAAATTATATATTCTCCGGGACGGGAAGCTGTACCATCTAGCGGAGTTTGATGGATCTGTCCCAGCATATTGGATCCATAATAGATGGTTTATCATAGGTAACGGCACTCTGTATACCGTTAAGAATTACACTCTGCGGAAAATTGGGAATGTAAGAGGGAGGGTATCCCCGATAGTTGGGAAAGAAAGGATGTGGCTACTAACTGTTGGAAGACTTTTCAATGCATCCAGCTTGGAGTACAGAATTACAGTTTACAGGATTAAACCCGATTATTTGAAAAAGGTCTTTTCTGAAAAGGTAGACGGTATTGTTGAGATACCACAGTATTGGATAGGTAATCCCGTTTTTGTCCTGAAAGAGAATGGATATTACCGGTTGATGGTTTTCAATGAAACCTCCAAGCACTTCTTTGGTATTCGCATCTGTAAAGGTGATTATCTTCGTGCCGTGCCTGATGGGAATGAGATTCTGGCATTATGCGGGCGCCTTAACAGAGAAAAAAGAAAGCAGGAGAAAATGAATGGTCTGTTTTCAGGATCGAGGGGAGTGTTTTGAAAAAGGTAACAGTGCTCAGGAATAGGGAGTGGCCATATATCTATTACAGTGACAAGGTTCGGGGGTTCCCGGCTCTGAATGTGAAAAATGGGACTTTTCTGATTGTATCCGGATTTGCATTCAACATGAGCACGGTTGTAAATCTGTCCACAGGAAAAACGATTGTGCTTCCGGAAGGGATAAGAGGAAAGGCTTACAGAATTGTCCAGTATAACAATGGCTGGATGCTATTCACAAAGGACGAGGTTTATCTCATGAACAACACCCGGTTTGTAAGGATTGTTTTAAACGGGAATGTGGAATCGGGTTCCAGAAATCCTATGCAGGATAAGGAGGTGTATGTTTCTCTTCTATTGTTCGCTGTGGTGCTGGTTTTCGTCCTGCAATGGCGATTGAGAAAATGACCTGGATAAATTTAATAACTCTACCATACTGATGATGAAACGTTAGCATGCTGAAATCTGATGAGAAGATGGGGTGGTGGCGTTGGATAGATACATTCTCCTTATTAAAGCTCCAAAGGGCTACGACATTGAGCCTGTAAAAACCGAGCTTAAGAAATTTATAGGAAAAAAATATCCGGAGCTTAAAGTTGAAGCGCATAGATGTATAGGACTTACCGTTGATATAGTGATTCTCTATAAAGGTGGCATCATTCTAATAAAGCGGAAGCACGAGCCGTTTAAGAATCACTGGGCACTCCCTGGCGGCTTTGTTGAATATGGGGAAACCGTTGAGCATGCTGCAGTCCGGGAAGCGAAGGAGGAAACAGGCCTTGACATAAAGCTGTTGAAGCTTGTTGGAGTGTATTCAGACCCAAATAGAGACCCGAGGGGACATACAGTTACCACGGCATTTTTAGCCGAAGGAAATGGAGAGCTGAAAGCGGGGGATGATGCTAAAGAAGTTCACGTGATTCCTGTGGATAAAATCTTAAGCCTGCCGCTCGCCTTTGACCATAGGAAGATTCTTGAAGATGCTCTGAGGCTTTTAGGTGATTGAAATGATTGAGGATGTGCGGTTTGGGAGTGTAATGATAGATGGAAAGAAGTATGAGCATGATTTGGTTATATATCCCTCAGGAAAAATAGAGCGGCGAAAAAAGGAAATCTCAAAGAAAAAACATGGAACAAGCCATAAGTTTGATCCTGATGAGCTCAGGGAGTATCTCACTGAAGATTTTGATATACTGATTGTTGGGACGGGTATTTATGGGATGCTTTCGCTTCTCCCGGAAAGCAGGAAGCTTGTTAAGGATAAAGAAATTATTGAAAAGCCTACCCCTGAGGCAGTGAGACTCTTTAACGAGCTAAGAAAGAAGAAAAGGGTTCTTGGGATTTTCCATGTAACATGCTGAGTAAATGGGTTTTTGTTCCGACATAAACATAATAAAGAGTAAGGTTTTGTTATTGTACAGGTGGTATAATGGGGCATAAATTAACCGATTATTTTGATATACCTAACACAAAATCAAGCAAATTAACGAGGGAAGAGCTTGAGAGGGTTTTGAAAAAGGCCGCGGATTTAATAAGAACTCGTGTCGATTACAAATATATTCTTCTTCTGCTCTTCTTAAAGCGCCTGAGCGACGAATGGGAGAAAGAGTTTGAGGAATACGTTAAAAAGCTGGTAAAGGAAGGCCTTGATAGAAAAACGGCTGAACAAATTGCCCTTCAAGACAAAAAATCTTACACGATAAGCTACCCCCATGACTACCTCTGGAGAGACTTAAGGGAGAAAGATGTTGAAAAGCTTCCCCAAACTCTATCTGAGGCTTTGAAGAAACTTGCAGAGCTCAACCCGAATCTAAGGGGTGTTGTGGATAGGTTTGACTTCATGGAGTTCATGCTCCACAGAGACAACGCCGAGATTTTCAAGCAGCTTTTTGAGCTCTTCAGCGGCCTTGATTTGAAGAATGCATCTCCAGACGTTTTGGGCGATGCCTACGAATGGATTTTAAGATATTTTGCCCCGCAGAAGGCCAAAGAAGGGGAGGTATATACACCGAGAGAGGTCATCAGGCTTTTAGTTGGGATACTTGACCCAAGGCCGGGAGAGGAGGTCTATGATCCTGCTTTGGGCTCCGGTGGTATGCTAATCACAAGCCACATCCACGTTAAAGAGAAGTTTGGCGAAAGCGAAGCCAAAAAGCTCTTCCTTTACGGGCAAGAGGTGAACCCAACGACCTACGCACTTGCCGAGATGAACATGATGATTC
>JAMOPD010000051.1 GCA_027064745.1 Thermococcaceae archaeon | reverse complement strand
AAACCTTGATTCCCATAATTAGCGTGCCAACACTCTTGTCAAATGATGCTATAGCATCTCCAATTAGTATCTTGAGAGTGAACAATGAATATAAAAGCTTAGGTACAACGATGCCTGTTGGGATTTTAGTTGACATTGAAGTTATTAAACACTCCCCAGAAAAATACTTGTTGGCTGGTTTGGGTGAATTGATTTCGAATATTTCTGCTTCTTATGATTGGGTTTTGGCTCATAAGGAGATTGGAGAGAGAATTGATAATTTTTCAAGAATGCTAGCCCATGTACCTGCGGTAAATTTGTTAAACAGTTTTGAGAATTATTCTTCTATTAAGGATGATAATTTCATTGAGAATTTGGCGTATGGGCTTATTCTGAGTGGAATCGCTATGAATGTTGCTCACTCGAGTAGACCTGCAAGTGGTTCAGAGCACAATATTAGTCACGCTTTAGATAGAATCATTGGTTTTGGTAAGATTCCACATGGAATACAGGTTGGATTTGCAACAATACTAACAACATACTTGCAAGGACAAAAGAGGGAACATGAGCGGATTTTGGATTTGTATGAAAAATTTAAATTCCCAAAGAGGCTTAGTGAACTGAAAATTAGTGAAGAAGTTTTCATTGAAGCCTTAATCTTAGCACCTAAAATACGGAATAGATATACAATATTAAATAAAGTATCAGTCGATAAAAAATTAGTAAATTTGATATTAAGAACTGTAGAAATTATTTAATGTCTTTTAAGAGAGCTTAAAATAATACAAGAATTAACACAAGATAACAAAATGTAGAAAATTGCACCCATCATCAATATAAGAAGTCTCGTCCCTCTCATATTAATTATTGCAGGGAAAATGATTACAAGAAAGTCCCAATCTATTGCATCTGGGATAAGTTTTGCTCGTCCAAATGTAGGGATTTTAATTTTTGCACTCTCTGAGTCTTTATAGCTTATAGATCTACATACCTTATCTTTGTAGTGGATAATTTTGGTATATAACAACTTAGAAATTACAAACAGTAACATTGTATATGTGATTTTAGGCTCATGATCTAAGGAGTTGTAAGCTATCCCAAGGTATATACTGTATGCAACTGTCCAATCAACAAGAGCGTCATAAAAAGCTCCGAAAGAAGAAGTTTTATTTGTAATTCGAGCGAGCTTCCCATCCACACAATCGAACAAAAAGCTTAAATAATAAAACAGGGCTCCAAAAATATCTTTCCCGATATAAAAGGAAATAGCACTGATAATTCCTAGGAATAAGGAGATAGTTGTAACAAGATTTGGGGAAATTCGGTTATATTTAGAAAGAACATATGCAAGCCTAACAGCTAAGGGATCAACAAGATACACCGTTGTAACTGCATCTACTTCCTTTAGGATTTTCTTTTTCCTCAAATTTGTCCCTCCCCTAAATTTATGCGTTTATTGTTAGTAATTGTTCCATTCATTGCTCACTAGGTATGGAACAATTATGCTGAGACTTAAAACACTTGCTATCCCCTGGCTCACCACCGTCGCCACTGCCGCCCCTTCTGCCCCATAGTTCAGTATCAGAACGTAGTTTAGAGCCACGTTCAGCAACGCCGTAAACCCCGTGATCTTCGTAAAGGTAAGCTCTCTCCCGGTCGCGTTCATGTAGCTCCCAAAGAGGGAGTTGAGGAACATGAAGGGAACTGCAAACGCTAAAATCCTCAGCACGGGAACGCTCGGCAGGAACTTCTCCCCGAAGACGAATAGAATTCCAATCCTGGCGAGGGTGTAGTATCCAGCGGTTCCAAGGAGTCCAATGAGCAGGAGTATCTGAAAGCTCTTCTTGAAGAGCACTTCAAGCGTCTTTCTGTCTTCCTTCCACAGCCTCGACATAGAAGGCATGGTCGTTGAGATAACTATGTTTGGAATGAAGAGTGAGACCTCTATGAGCGTAAAGGCCGCTCTGTAAATTCCAGTCTCATAATCTCCCCTCAGAAGGCTGAGCATCACCATGTCAGTGCGGTAGTAGATGAGCGTGAAGAGCCCTATGAACCAGAAGGGATAGGATTTCATCAGGAGGTTCTTCCAAACTTCCGGCCTAAAGCGAACCCTGAGTTCATCAACGAACTGAAGCCCCCACCTTATCCGCAGGAGTTCTCTCAATGTATAACCAGTCAAAAGTGCAATTATAAATGGAGGGAGAGATTTAAATATGTACAAAACGGCTCCGCCAACGAAGAACGCCCAGAATCTCTCAACGGTCCTTGCAATTGCCTCGTACTTAGTAACTTCGTGGGAATACATAATGTACGTGAAAAGCAGGGAGATCCAGGTTAGTATGGCCTCTGCCCCTGCCAGAACGATAAGAACCTTTATCCACTCAGGCTTTGGGAGGAAAAGTGTAATTCCTACAATTATTAGGAAGTTAATAACTGCTAAAACTATCTTGAGACCCAAGACGTCCGGGAGCAACTCTTTCAGCCTGCCTTTGTCTCTCGCAACCTCACGCATGAAGTAGTAACCAACGCCCAGATCACGAAATATCCCCAAAAGTCCCACGTAGTAGAAGATGAACGAGTACTGGCCTAGTCCGTCCGGCCCTAACGTTCGGCTTAAGATAACTATCACACCGTAGGCTAACACCTTGGAAATTATTTCAGCCCCAAACAGCCAGCCCGCGTTTTTTATCAGGCGTAGTTTTAGGCTCTCCGTCATACCACACAGAATAAACCGAGTGGGGTTAAAAGCCTTCCGAGGGTCTTTTATTGGGCAATCGTTTTAAGCCCCTGCGAGAACTTGGGAACGCGATGATGAGTGATGGGCGAACCGATGGATGAGGAAGGAAAGGTGATCTCTGAGCACTCATTTTCCTTCTTTGATTGCTTTTGAAATTTCTTCGAATGAGCTGAGCAGGACTATCTTCTCTCCACTGCACGCTTCTTCAAAATCGCTGTCGAAGGAAATTAGATACTTAACTCCATAGAACTTGCAAGCCGCTAGAATAAGAGCGTCGTTTGGTAGCAGACCATATTTTGCCATATACTCAACAGCGAGCATTTCGATGCTTCGGTTTATTTCAAGTTCCATGAAACCTTCAAAGAATTTCAAAAAATCCTCAAGCTCAGTTCGATGAGTCCTGACGAGTTCTGGGTTGTGTTTGAGAGTATACGGCCTTTTTCCAGTCAGTGCCCTGAGATACACCATCAGTGATTCGCTGAAGACTACACTGTTCGAGTACAGTACATCAAACATCTCTCGTATCTTTAAAATATCAATGTTGCCCACTAAGTGTTCCACAATCACATTTGTGTCCACAAAAGCGCTCAAACTGTCCATTCGTCCTCTACCTCTCTGAGGATCTTCCTGAGATCAATTCCTTTGAACCTCCCATGAAGTTTCTTGGCAGCATATTCGATTTCTATTTCCCTTTCAACGATTCGTTTTATTCTTGTCATGTCAATACTCCGGAGGATCTCATCAGGAACATTAAGCTCGACTGTTACTTTTCCCATCTTTGCCACCATGCGAGATTATGGGAATTGTCATAAATAACGTTTTTGATTTAATTATGGTTCTACTCTTTGATTAATTTTTTAAGGCCCATCTCCAACCTTTTTCGGGATGATGATTTCAGCCTTGCCTGAGGCTCGTGATGATGGAGTGACGGACTGACCGTGACGTTCCGTTCTGCTTTTTTCGATTAGCCTAATAAAATTGGAAAACCTAATAAGGTTTGGTCCCAACGCCGGTGTGGAAAGGTTTAGATATTGTGTACATATGCACAAAATTGTGGTGGTACCGTGGAGGAGATATACAGACCCATATGGGTCAGCATCGTTGGCAACGTCCTTCTTGCCGTCCTCAAGCTAACCGTGGGTTTTCTGTATTCGAGCATAGCCCTCATATCCGACGGCGTTCACTCGCTGAGCGACGTCATCACGAGCGTCATCGGCTACGCGGGAATAAAAATCTCCTCGAAGCCGCCCGATAAAAGCCACCCCTTCGGCCACTCGCGATTTGAGCCATTG
>JAMOPD010000050.1 GCA_027064745.1 Thermococcaceae archaeon | reverse complement strand
GTTGAAAAAGCGACCGATTAGATAGGTCAGCGGAATTGAGATAATGTTGACAGCAGTAAAAAACGCTCCAACCTCTAAGACCGAATAACCCGAGTACATCATGTAAAGCGGAAGCAGATACCAGATTATAAGCTGAGGAGCTATGATAGTGTGATAGAGCATGTAAGTCTTTGCATCCCTTGGGATTTCGCTCCATTTCACTGGAAGCACCTTTTTGGAATTCATGGTGAAATTTAAAATACTTTTAGGAAGATTCTACGACAGATATCATAATGATAGAACATATATTGGAGATTTTGGGGTCTATGGGAGATAAAAGAAATGTTGAAGACATGAAAAGGTTTGGTATAACTTCCTCCTCCAAGATTTTAGGAGTCCCTAAGCCAGAGCTGAGGAAGCTGGCTAAGAAAATAGGAAAGAATCATGAACTTGCTTTAGAGCTTTGGAAAACTAATATCCACGAAGCGCGAATTTTGGCAAGCATGATTGCCGAGCCCGAGAAAGTTGATGAGGAGCTGATGGAGCGCTGGGTCAAGGATTTTGACAACTGGGACTTATGCGACCAATGCATCATGAACCTTTTCTGGAGAACGAAGTTCGCACATAAAAAAGCGATTGAGTGGAGCCAGAGAGAGGAAGAGTTTGTAAAAAGGGCAGGTTTTGCATTAATGGCAAAATTAGCCATTAGCGACAAAAAGGCAAGTGATGAAAAGTTTGAGAAGTTCTTTCCCTATATCCTCGAAGGAGCTAAAGACGAAAGAAACTATGTCAAGAAAACCACGAGCTGGCTGAAGAAATTGAAAAAAAGAACCAAAAGTGTGAAATACATAGCCAAAGAAGCCCTTAAAGAACTGAGAAGTGAAAAAGTCCAGAGGAGACTTAAGGGTAGATGAAGATGGTTAGAGAGATATTTGTTAAGAGTGTATTGAATAAGCACAAAAAGAGGGATGAATGGTTTTTGGATGATTATTCCTTGAATCCTTACCAGCTCTGCGAATTTGGATGCGTCTACTGTTACATTCATGGAAGCAAATATGGAGGAACCAAAAGCTTAGCAGTTAAAGTAAATGCCCCATTAATTCTCCAAAGAGAACTCAGGAAAAGAGCAGAAAGGAAGGAATACGGTTTCATAGCACTCGGTTCGGCAACTGAACCTTGGCAACCGATGGAGGAGAGGTATCAAGTGACAAGGAGGTGCTTGGAGGTTATCGCCAAGTTCAGGTTTCCTGTGCACTGCCTAACAAAATCAACTCTAATCTTGAGGGATTTAGATTTATTGAGGGAGATAGATAGGAAAGCCATTCTCCCCGGGGATTTAAAGGGACTGAGAGGAGTTTTGGTGACATTCTCCTTCTCAAGCTTGGATGAAAAGATTGCAAAAATCTTTGAGCCAAAAGCTCCCTCTCCAGAGGAAAGGCTTGAAGCACTCTGGCGGGTTAAGGAGGAGGGATTTTACGCTGGAATCGCCTACATACCGGTGTTACCATTTATTTCAGATCCTGATGAGCAGCTAGAGGAAATGATTAAGGCTGCTAAAGAATTTAGCGCCGACTACGTTTTTGTTGGGGCTTTGACCCTATACGGGAGCGGAAAAACGGCATATTACACAATTCTTGAAAGGCATTTTCCAGAGCTGTTGCCAAAATATAAAGAGCTGTTCAAATTTAATCAGCCAAATTGGGAGTATCAAAGGAGACTTGAAAAGAAAGCAAGAGAGCTTTGCAAGAAATATAACGTAAAGTATAGGATTGTATGAGATGCAAAGAGCAAGCTACTCAGAACACTTAATTCTTTCAGCGCTCCATTTAAAAGTATTTCCAAATCATCTCAAGCATTTAAAGTTTTAATCACTTTCCAGCCACAGCCAGCCAATCATTCCAACCAAATTAGCCGCTGAGTGAAGGGTATAGGTTGGAATTAAAGAACCGCTGATGGCTCTAAAATAGCCAGCGACAAGGCCCATTAAGAACGCATTTAGCACAATGAAAGTTCTGAATCCCTTAGGGGCATCACGAAAAGCTGGTATATGAATCAAACCAAAGATAATCGCCGTGAAAACTATCGCAACCCAGAAACTCGCATGGCAAAGGAGATATCCCTCAATGAGACCTCTGTAAAGTGTCTCTTCGCCGAGAGGTGCAAAGATGAGCATCAAAAGAAGCATCTTAACTGCACTATCCGGTAAAAAGTCTGGTCTGTAGTTTTGAACCAACCTGTAGGCTACTGGAGCTGTGATTGCAGATAAGAGCAGCCCAACAAAGAAGGCTTTTGGAACGTACATCAAGCTGAATCTGAAGCCATATTGGGTCAAGTTTCCAATCAGCGAAATCACACCTACTGACAGCAAGAAAAAGCTCGTCTGTGTTGTCACTCCGATTATAAACGGGTCATCTTTTTTCTTTGAGACTTCCCCGGCTATTATGAAGCTTGGGATTAAAACAAAAAGCCAGAGGACGAGAGCTGTAATCAGCTCAAGCATTTCCATCACCTCTCAAAATTTATTTCAATAAGCTTTCCACCAGTCATTTCAAGAATTTTGTTTTCAAAATCTTCGAGGGTCATATTCTCAACCTTTAGTTCGGCTGAAATCTTCATGATGTACTCTTCTTCACGCTTATCACAGCTTCCCTCGAATGGTTTTGTAATAATAATCTTCTTCAATTTGCCGGTTTTGTCATCAACTTCTCCAATTAGAATCCAGCATAGCGACTGCTTTTCACTGCTCATGCACTCGAGTTCAGCATTTAGCCAAGTGTTGTTTTTAAGAACTAATGTTAATAGCATTCCACAGGATTCCCTTGTCGTGCTTATATTGAAGTTCGGCATTTTTTCGATTTCTTTGCTGAGATTCCTATAGTAGTATCTCAAAACGGTCATCTGAGCCATTGAATCAGAAATTCCAAGAACTCTATGGGATGTATGATTAACGCGGTATTCAACCCAAAAATCCCTGATCCTTGTTAAGTTATTACGGTAATACGCCTGAAGTTTTATGTACACAATGTCTTTGTCCTCTGGTCTTGCATAGTCTTTATGCCATGCCCAGAAAATCCTTCTTTTGACATCATAGCTTACATCTAAGTTCCAAGCTGAAATGGACTCAACAGCTATATAGGCATTTTTGCTTCTCAATTTTTCAAAGAGCTCTGTATTTGTTTGCTTAAAATAGTCAATAGCGGCATATACATCCATACCATATTCATCCCATAAGATCTTAGTGAACTGCTTCTGCTCGTTTTTGTAGTAAGAAATCTCCCGTTCAAGGTCTTGAATTTTGGAATACATTTCTATTGGCACGATTAGCAAGATGAGCATGATAATTCCAATTAGTACTATTTTGTATCCCCCGCTCATAGACTCACCGTTGGCTTTAATGCTCCAAAGTTTATAAAATTACACATGCATGTGGTTATGCTTGCCCGATTGAGCAACTTATTTCAAGGATTTACAACCTTTTGTATCAAAATGAAAAAGCCCACTGCACTCAAAATA
>JAMOPD010000049.1 GCA_027064745.1 Thermococcaceae archaeon | reverse complement strand
TCCAAATTTCCAGAAAAGCTCTGAGAGTTCTTTAATAACAACACAACTATCTTTAATCGGGTATTGAGGAGTTGAGGTTGCTACTGCTGGAAAAGTTGATGGATTTATTCATAATATTATTGCTGTTGCTATTGGTCTCTTTTTCAGATCCTTTGGACTGCTAGCTTTTCTGCTATGAATTAGAAGTTAGGATGGATTCAGTATCTATTACGACAGCCAGACGGAAAAAGTAAACATGGAACGTAATACGATAGCGTGTCGTGTTTTGATTGCATGTAGCTGTTAAAGGTTAAATATCAGAATATCTTACTGTTTACCATGCTCCTAAAAGATGTCATAGATGTTGCTTCGTATCTATTTGAAAACAAAAAGTCATTAAGGATTTTAGAAACGTTTCAAGCGATTGTATTGTACTATACTCTAATACAGGCGATTCTTGTTATAAAACCCCTATCTTCATTCTGTAAAAGGGTAAGTTGTGCAATTGCCATTTATATCATGGGGGTAACACTCGTTGGACTTCTATACCTACTACTACGAGAAAGGGCCAAACCCGATAAAAAGGACACCCCATCTCCTGAAGATGTTATACAAGAATACCTTTCTCATGTCTCTTGGAAAGAGCTAATGGGGACTACCACGATTACAAAGGAAACTTTGGAGAGGACATCACTAGAGATAACAGACTTATTAGTCAACAGATTTAATTCGATATCCCTGTCCAAAGCAACATATAAAATGATAAGATCCATAGCAAGCGGCAGTCGTATTCTTCCCGCATTATTATTCTACGCGTTAGTTTGGATGTTAGTATATCTAGGAAGGGATATCCCCTATAACTCCATTCTTCGTGATATCTTAGAGCCTTCCCTTAGGAATCTCGGAATGGGGGCCATTTCATACATGCTTCTTACCCTTCTGATAACTTTAACCACTGGCTTATTGTCTCCCCTTTTAGATACGTTAAATGCCAGTAGCAAAAACATACACTCTAGTCGTGCGGTTCGATACATCTTAGCAATGCTTATCGCATCCCTTTTCCCCTACTTCACCTTGGATCAGGTTTTGAACTCGCCCAAAAAGCCGGAAGTTTGGACATTCACCATTCTCTACAAGATTAACAATGGAGATCCACCTAGTCAAGAATTCCTAAGATTTGTACAGATACTCTTTGAGAGTAAGGACAATGAGAAATATTCTGTATACAGTCCGTTAACTCAAAAACAAATTACCAGAGAAGATTTTGAGAATGCTATCCAATACCAGCTTCAAAATGTTGTCTCAACAACTCCGGGTGTTATGAGTTCAGTCTATCTTATTCACAAGTACCCTGAAACTGTATCTATTGCTATCTTTACGATTGAAACAGAACTGAGATACAATTTGAAACGAACCCAAAAGACAATAACAAACCGGAGAGGCGAGAAAACTATTGAAAAGACTGTAATTACGGATCCTAAACAGATTTATCTCCTTAAAATTGTCGAAATTTCGCCGGAATCAGTAATCCAAGGGATATTGTTCCAGATAGGGCATGAAATCTTAGAAGGTAAGCTTTCTTTAAAGTGACCGAATAAAACTTTGTTAAATAAGAAACCTATCTGCTGAGCTATCAGAACATAAAGCATTTTAACAGTCTAACCCACAGGCTTCAGTGAGAGGTGAGCTGAATGGTAGAATCTGAGTCAACAAAGCTAAACATGGTATGTGGCGAGGACAAGAATGAGAAGCTTTCTAGGCTGGAGAGCATACTTTGGGAAGCCGCCAGCCTAATTCGGGGTTCTGTTAATCCCACAGACTACAAGAAATACATTCTTCCCCTCATCTTCTATAAGAGGCTTTCAGATACGTTCACATATGAGGTAAATAAACTAATTGAGGAGGGCGTGATCGACACTGTTGATGAGGTCTACGAATTGGTAGAGGCCGAAAGAGAGGAGCATGGAAGGCCCAAGTCAATTAGATACGTCATTCCAGAAGAGTATCACTGGGACACCATCGTTAAACTTTCAACAAACGTCGGAGAAAAGCTTACGGAGGCCCTCAGGGGCATAGCAAGGCTAAATCCTGAGCTTTCAGGCATAATTGACGTCGTAGATTTCAACGAGACTCATGGGGGAGAAAGAATAATCAGCGATGATATCATCCAGAGGGTTCTTCAGATACTAAACAAGATGAAAATGGGTCCAGAGGATGTTGAACCCGACATTCTGGGTAGGGCTTACGAATACTTGATAAGAAAATTCGCTGAAGACAGTGGCCAGAGTGCAGGGGAGTTCTACACTCCCTGCGAGGTTGCGTGGCTTATGGTTAATCTCCTCGACCCAAAGCCAGGCTCGGAGGTTTACGATCCCGCGTGTGGCTCTGGAGGTCTTTTGATAAAGTCTCAGCTCTACGTTAAGTATAACTATCCGGAAGAGGCCGAAAAAAGGCCCTTAAAGCTGTTTGGTCAAGAGAAACTGGCCTTCACGTACGCTATAGCCAGAATGAACGTTATTTTGCACAACATGGAGGCCGATATACGGAGAGGAGACACCATACGCAATCCCAAATTTTTGGACGAGGACGGCAAATTAAGACAGTTCGACTACGTTATCGCGAATCCTATGTGGAACCAAGACTTTCCGGAGGATGTTTACATCAACGACAAATTTGACAGGTTTAAATTTGGAATACCTCCCAGTAATACGGGAGATTGGGGCTGGATACAACACATGTTTGCCTCAGCAAGGGAAAAAGTAGTAGTAATCATCGATACCGGGGCTGTTTCGAGGGGTTCGGGAACAAAGGGGACGAATAAAGAGAGGGACATCAGAAAGAAGTTTGTGGAGAAGGATCTAATCGAAGCCGTTATTCTAACCCCAGAGAACCTCTTCTACAACACCACCGCAGCCGGAGTTATCATCGTTATCAACAAAAACAAACCTGAGGAGCGCAGAGGAAAAGTACTGCTCATTAATGCCTCTCAAGAATTCAAGAAGGGAACTCCCAAGAACTATATGACCGAAGAACACGTTGGCAAGATAATCAAGGCCTATCGGGAATTCAGGGACATAGAAGACTTTAGCAAGGTTGTAACCTTGGAAGAAATCAGGAAGAACGATTACAACCTAAGCCCTTCGAGATACATCCCCCTGATAACTGAAGGTGAGTACAGGGAGATACCGGAAATCCTTCAGGATCTCAGAAAAATTGAGCAGGAAACTAGAGTGATAGATAGTGAACTCAACAAAATCCTGATTGAACTTGGCTTTGATGGGTATCTTCAGGGTGAGGACTGATGAAAACGCTGGATGAGTTCCTAAATAAGCAATATCGCACAAAGACTCCAGCCAAAGGCAGTGCAGTCCTCCAAAAAGAGAGAAAGAAACTTTATGGTAGAGAACTCCCGGAAGGATGGGACGTTGTTAGTTTTGGACAGATTTTTAGGCTTGTTGATAAGAAGTCTCGGAAGGTTAAAATTAAAGATGATCAGACGTATAGGCTGGTTACCGTTAAATTGTATGCAAAAGGGATCGTACTAAGAGAAATCAAGCAGGGGAGTGAGATAAAGACGAAAACAATGTACAGAATACAAGAAGGAGACTTCATAATCTCAAAGATTGATGCCAGGAACGGTGCTTATGGCTTTGTTCCTCCGGAATTAGATAGGGCTGTTGTTTCGGGTGATTTTCCGATATGGCGGTTGAAAGAGCTGGATTACGTCGATAAGGACTTTGTGGATCTGTATCTTTCCCAACCAATGATATGGGAACTAATAAGAAACTTCGTTACAGGCAGTACAAATCGGAAAAGAGTTAGCCCCGAGGAATTCATGTATCTAGTTCGGATTCCGCTTCCCCCATTAGAAGAACAACGCAAAATCGTCTATGTCTTAAAAACAGTCCAGCAGGCAATTGAACAGCAGGAGAAGATAATCAAAACCACCAAAGACCTCAAAAGGGCTCTAATGAAGAGGTTATTCACCAAGGGCCTTGACCCAAATCAGCCGACAAAGATGACGGAGATTGGAGAGATCCCAGAGCATTGG
>JAMOPD010000048.1 GCA_027064745.1 Thermococcaceae archaeon | reverse complement strand
ACCTCTGCGTATCTCGATGGAATCCGGGGCGTGTTTGACAACAAAAAACCGAAGCGGATACTTTATGGAGGGAAGAGAGCATGAAAGTTGGAGTCCTTGGTGGGGGGTTAGCTGGCTTATCCTTGGGGTATTTCCTGAAAAAGAAAGGGCTTGATTTTATGATTCTTGAGAAAAATCCAGAAACTGGGGGTCTTTTAAAGTCAGTTGAGGTTAATGGCTTCACGTTTGACGTTGGAGGCTCACATATAATCTTTTCAAAGGACAAGGAAATCCTTACCTTTATGGTCTCCCTCCTTGGAGAGAACGCCCTCAGGAGGAGAAGAAACACAAAAATACTGTATAAGGGCCACTACGTAAAATATCCCTTTGAGAACGGACTTTCTGACCTTCCAAAGGAAGACACCTTCGAATGCTTGTACTATTTCATTGAGAACCTCATACGGAAAGAGAAAGGAGAACTTAAACCCCCGCAGAACATGAAGGAGTGGTTCTACTATACATTCGGTAAGGGAATCGCCGAAAAGTATCTTGTTCCTTACAACGAGAAGATATGGAAGTTCCCCCCTGAAAAGATGAGCACTGTGTGGGTTGAAAGGATTCCCCAGCCTCCTGTGGAAGACATAATTAAATCCGCTTTGGGGATACCAACGGAGGGATACACGCACCAATTGCACTTTTATTATCCAAAATATGGAGGCATTCAGAGTCTCGCGAGAGCATTTGAGCGAGAGATAGAAGGGAACATCCTGACGAACTTTAAGGTTGAGAAAATAAAGCGTGAAGGCAATAAGTGGACTGTATCGGACGGTAAGCGGGAGTTTAAGTTTGATAGGATAATATCAACCATCCCCCTTCCCGCTCTGCTAAGGGCTTTAGACGCTCCTGAGCACATTATGAAAGTGTCTGGGGATCTCTACTATAATTCCCTCATAACGGTTGGCATCGGAGTTAAAAGAGAAAAACTCAATGATTTCTCGTGGCTCTACATACCTGATAAAAAGGTACTCACACACAGGGTCAGCTTTCCCCCTAATTACTCCCCCTATGTGGCTCCGAATGGTTATTCCTCTGTTTTAGCGGAGATAACATACAGGGAAGGAGATTCCATAAGTCGCATGGATGATGAAGAAATAGCCCAGAGAACGCTCTCGGATTTAGTGAATCTTGAGGTAATTCCGGAGGATTCTGAGGTTCTCCTAACGTATAGATTTAAATACGCCTACGTGCTCTATGATGTAGACTTCAGGCGAAAGCTTGATGAGATATTCAACTACCTCAATGATACGGGGGTTTACAGCGTTGGAAGATTTGGAAGTTGGGAGTATGCAAATATGGACCGTGTAATAAAGATGAGTAAGATGTTTGTAAATCAAATAACGTAGAAAAATGACTGGTGAGGCTTATGGTGGAGAGGAGTAATTATAAAAGGAAAAAGATCAGAGTTCTTTTTGTGGCTAATAAAAACAAATTAAAACCAATTGGTGGGCCAGTAGGTTACCTTTATCATTTATGGCACGGGCTAGGTGCACTTAATAACAACCTTTTTGAGTTTACAATTGATAATCCTATGGAGAGAGCTATCCTAGATAAAAATAATTTGACGAATCATAATTCTAGAATAAATTCTATGCTAAAAGGTGTAATAAAAAAAATACTTCCAAAGGGCCTTTTAAGGATTTTTTATTATTATGTCATTGCTTTTAAGCTATTCCTAAAAAGCTTAAAGACTAAAAATATTGTTAATAATTTCGATATTATACACTTCCATTCGTCTCATGACCTCTTTTTATATAAAAAGCAAATAAATAAAAATTCGACTCTAATTTTACTCACGACTCACTCTCCCAAGCCTCCGCATCTAGAGATAATCGATAACTATATCATAGATTATCTTTCAGAGACTGAGCGTAAGATATATTACCCTTTGATTGTTCTACTAAGGAGAATTTATGAAAAAATTGACGAGATAGCATTTAACTTAGCTGACTATGTTATATTCCCCTCTAGAGAAAGTGAGGAGGCATATATGAAATTGTGGAATACGTATCAAAATTTAAATATAAAAAAGAAATATATCCCAACAGGAGTTAGGAAAGTAGTCCCTAAATACTCCAGGAGTTACATCAGAAAATTTTATGGAATACCTTCCACAGCATTTGTTGTAAGTTATACTGGGCGGCATAATACTGTTAAGGGATATGATCTCCTAAAAAAGATTGGAGAACATATATTATCCTCTAAGTCTAATGTTTACTTTCTTATAACTGGCAAGGAAGAACCTTTGGGTGGATTAGAGCATTCTAGATGGTTAGAACTTGGGTGGGTTGATGACCCCCATTCTATAGTTTACGCTTCTGATTTATTTGTTCTGCCAAATAGGGAGACTTATTTTGACTTATCTTTATTGCAGGCTCTTTCTTTAGGTCAAATCTTGTTAGTATCTAATAGGGGGGGAAATAAATTTTTCAAATTTCTTGAGAACAAAGGTATTTTTTATTTTAATGACATTAATGAAGCAATTGCACTCATTGAGTATCTCATTGAAATTTCCCCTAAGCAAAAGAGGAAATTTAATTTTATCCTTCTAAAAACATACAACAAACATTTTACAGAGATCCATTTCGCTAAGAGATACTTAGATATGCTCATGGAAATTTCCATTGGAACTATGAGAGAAAATCAAACTTAAAACACTTGCTATCCCCTGGCTCACCACCGTCGCCACCGCCGCCCCTTCCGCTCCATAGTTCAGTATCAGAACGTAGTTTAGAACCACGTTCAGCAACGCCGTAAACCCCGTGATCTTCGTAAAGGTCAGCTCCCTGCCGGTCGCGTTCATGTAGCTCCCGAAGAGGGAGTTGAGGAACATGAAGGGAACTGCAAACGCTAAAATCCTCAGCACGGGAACGCTCGGCAGGAACTTCTCCCCGAAAACGAATAGAATTCCAATCCTGGCTAGGAGATAATATCCCGCGGTTCCAAGGAGTCCAATGAGCAGGAGGGTCTGAAAGCTCTTCTTGAAGAGCGTCTCAAGTGTCTTCCTGTCCTCCTTCCATAACCTAGCCATCGAGGGCATTGTGGTCGAAACCACGATGTTTGGGATAAACAGTGCAACTTCAATAAGCGTAAATGCCGCTCTGTAAATCCCTGTCTCGTAGTCGCCTCTCATGAGGCTCAGCATGACTGTGTCCGTTCTGTAGTAGATGAGCGTGAAGAGCCCTATGAACCAGAAGGGGTAGGACTTCATCAGGAGGTTCTTCCAGACCTCAGGCCTAAAGCGAACCCTGAGTTCATCAACGAACCGAAGCCCCCATCTTATCCTCAGGAGTTCCCTTATAGTGTAACCCACTAACAGGGCAATTATAAAGGGTGGAAGGGATTTGAACAGATACAAAACTGCTCCGCCGACAAAGAATGCCCAGAACCTCTCAATTGTTCTTGCTATGGCTTCATACTTCGTGACCTCATGGGCGTACATTATGTTCACAAAAACCCCCGCAATCCACGCCAGCATGGCCTCAGCCCCGGCCAAAATAATGAGAACCTTCATCCACTCAGGCTTCGGAAGGAAAAGCGTTATCCCAACGATTATCAGAAAATTAATCACCGCGAGCACAATTTTGAATCCAAGAACGTCCGGAAGCAACTCGCTGAGTCTCCCTTTATCTCTCGCAACCTCACGCATAAAATAATAACCAACACCTAGGTCAGAAAATATTCCGAGGAGCCCGATATAGTAGAAGATGAAAGAGTACTGGCCTAGTCCGTCCGGCCCCAACGTTCGGCTTAAGATAACTATCACACCGTAGGCCAATATTTTCGAAATAATCTCAGCACCGAAAAGCCAGCCCGCGTTTTTGATCAGCTTTAGTTTTAAGCTCTCTGCCATGGCTCTCAAAACTAGTGAAAAGCACAGTATAAAAACCTAATCTTCCCTCGGCTAAACGTACACGTCAAGGAGTAACCTCACAACGGCGTCCCAGTCGTATTCCTCCGAAATCTCGCGGCTAACCCGACCAATCCGCTTTAAAAAAACCTTATCAAACAGCAGGGACGCCAAAGCATC
>JAMOPD010000047.1 GCA_027064745.1 Thermococcaceae archaeon | reverse complement strand
TATCAATGAAAACCAATGAGATAATCAGAATCCTGACAGTGGTTTCAACGATTTTTATACCTCTGACATTTATAACGGGAATATACGGCATGAACTTCCACTATATGCCTGAGCTCGGATGGCGTTACGGCTACTTTGCTTCCCTAACTGGAATGCTCCTGATAGCTCTCGGAATGCTCTACTACTTCAGAAAGAAGGGATGGTTGTAGAGCGCACATCCCTCGGAGGATGTTCGGGCTATAATTCAATGAATGAGGTACGCAAATCTAACTGAAAGGTGGCCGTAATACTCACAATGGTTTATAATCCAAGAGCCAGCTTTACTGCTCTTTCCGCTATGACATCCATCGGATCTATGAGTACAACCTTCAGGTCTTCCTGCCTCAGTGCTACGCTCACCTCCGTGCACCCAGATATTATTCCCTCCGAGCGCTTTTCCAGTCTTTTTGCCACCTCCAGAATAAGTTCTCTGCCGAGTTCAAGGTTTCCTGCCTTGACGCCATCATATATGCCTTTCATAACTTTCTTTTGATCCTGTTTGTTTGGGATTGCTATATTTATTCCCCTGTTAAGGAGGGCTCTATGGTAAACAAGTCCTTTTATCGTTCCGTCAGTGGCCAAAAGGCCAACCTTCCTCAGACCCATTTTCTCAATCTCTTTTGCCGTTTCTTCAACCATGCTCAGCAAAGGAATTCTTATTCCCCGTTGAATGGTTTCGGCGAAGAAGTGGGCAGTGTTGCACGGCATTATTATGAAATCAGCTCCCCAGCTCTCAAGCTTTTTGGCGCTGTTTATCAGTTCGGGCCTTGGGTCATCACCTTTACCAAGAATAAAAGCAGTTCTGTCTGGGATTTTTGGGTTGTTGTAGATGATTATCCTCGGATGCTCCTGATCTCTCTCCGCTGGGGTTTTCTCGACTATTCGTCTGAAAAGCTCTACCGTTGCTAACGGCCCCATTCCGCCGAGAATTCCGATGATCTTTTCCCTTTTTATTCCTCCAGCCATACCGAGTCATCTCCGTGGTAATTCAGTTTAACAACAAACAGTTTGAAGGGTTCATCTCTCTCGTTAATAATCCAGTGAATGGTTTTTGGCTTGACGAGGAAGATATCACCGGGTTTTGCTTCGTATTCCCTATCTCCTATCCCAAGTTTGGCTTTCCCGCTCATTATGCAGAACAGCTCGTACTGGTGAAGGTGGTAGTGCCTCTTAACAGTCTGTCCCGGTTTCACCTCGACTATCTGGGCGTAGCTATCCTCCGGCAGTTCACCCTCGAAGAGCGGGAGCTTTCTATAAGTGTCCCTGTCTACAAGGTTTTTGATTTCGGCCTTCATGAGAGAAGATTTGAGAGGGGGTTAATTAGATTTACTGATATCATTGACTTCGTTTGGATTTTTTTGTGGACTCATGAAATATGCCAAGCCCGCAATAATTGAGAACAAACCGAGTATCGCTGTACTGTTGGGGGCTTTTTGTAACTTTGAAAGGATTATGAGAATCAACCCATAGCTCATTGCAAAAAGTGCAATGTACTGCTTTTTTGAAAGCTTCTCTAAGTAAAAGACTCCAAGTAAGGGTAGCACGAGAGTTAGCATAGTGTACCCAATGGAAACCACTAGTTGTTTTATTGGGAGATAATATCCCAAAAAGACCAGAATCACAAGAAAAAGGAAGAAATTGTTTAAAGCCTTCCCCTTTCTCATGGAGCATTCCCCCAGTCTACACAGGTGCTACCCCATTGAGCACAGCAGTGGTCGGCTACACACCAGCTACATTCTGCCACTACACACGCTATACATACCTCAGTTCCGAGTTTGCATAACCATCCACAGTGCCCGGCTTGGAGACAGCAAGAAATTGCACATTCCCAGTCATGACTACAGCAATATGGTTCACAGCTTGCAAATTCTCCGCAATCGCTATCGGAACTACAATCGTGGGGGCAGCTGCTAGTAGGGACGTATTTTCCATTAGTCGTCATGGCGACTGTTTTGAGAAGTGGTGATGTTTTGTT
Source organism: Thermococcaceae archaeon (assembly GCA_027064745.1). GTDB lineage: Archaea > Methanobacteriota_B > Thermococci > Thermococcales > Thermococcaceae > Thermococcus. The sequence continues at coordinate 2,059 of JAMOPD010000047.1, read as the reverse complement.
GTTTTGATTATCTATCTCCAGCAAGTAAGATTTTACTTTCACCCCCTGCACGGGCTTTGAGAATTCGTACAATGCTATCACGTGCTTCTTGTCCTTCAGAGGAATTCCCATTGCAAGCATCGTTATCTTTTCCCCATTATACTCAATCGTGTGCTTCACAATTTTGACGTGAGAGTAATCAACATCCCAGGGTTTGGCCAGCTTCCAAAAGTCTTTACTTGTTGTCAGCTTGAAGAACACGTGAGCTTTCGACCAGTTTTCAGGCATGCTTGTCAAGGGTCTTATAGCCTTAAACGGGTTGACACAGCCCTTGACCTCAGGATACTTTGGGTAGCTCACCACATACGCTCCGTAGGCACCAACCAACAGCAAAACCACAAACATGGCCAGCAATGCACGCTTCCGCATCGACCTCCCCCAACGGGTTTTTGCATTAAATTATATTCATTCATTGTATATAACACTTTCGCTCGAAATAGATCCAATTTTAGCTATAATAACAAAAATTACTACAAAAAATCTAAACAATGTCCCCAAGTTAATCTTTTTCTTTTACCTTTATATTGGGCTGAAGCTTCTCGTCAACGAACTTCTCCAGCTTCTCAAATCCGCCCAAATGAAACAACACACCAAAGAGCGCTCCCATGACTGCTCCGTAAAGCATCGGTCTGATTTCCCTCAACGATACGCCAAAGGGCTTTGCGAGCAAAAATCCGGAGACTGCCATCGTGAGGTACATCATTACAAGTTCAATTCCCTCCGACTTCGGCTTGATTAGTTCTATCACGAGCATGGGGAGCAGATAGAAAACTATAAAGGCCCAGAACCCGAAGAGAAGCCCCTTAAGGACGTTGCCTTTATCAATTCCCACGACTATCCCAAGGATGAGCATAAAGATAACAGCAAGTGCGAGATTCCTGCGAGTTATCCGGCGCATTTTCTTCCCTCACGTCATTACGCCCAAAAGTTTAAATCATTTCTTTTCGACCTCCATCGAAAGGCTCAAAAGACTTTTATACCCGACCTGCGATTCATCAGTGAAGGAATAGAAACGGTGGTGACCATGGAAGCACTTGAAAGAGCCCTTAAGTGGGCGGAGGAGAATCTGAAGGCTGAGTACATAGAGCTCCGCTACGAGAACCTGAGAAAAACAACACTCGCCCTCAAAGACGGCGTTTTTACCAGCTTTACGGGGAAGCTGAACATGGGCGTTGCGATAAGGGTCCTGGCTGATGGCGCGTGGGGATTCTCTTCAACGAGTGACCTCGACAACCTCGAAAAGGCCATCGAGGGCGCCTACAAGCTGGCTAAAGCCGCAGCGCAGACAAAGAAGGAGAAAATCCAGCTGGCCGAGATAAAACCTGTTGAGGACTTCGTGAAGAGCAGGATGAGGGTCAAACCGAAGGAGGTCGACATAGAGGAGAAGGTCGCACACCTCAGGGAGGTGGAGAAGCTTTTGAAGGAGGATGAGGCCGTTAAGAGCGTCCAGGTTCGCTACGAAGACGGCGGTGGGCAAAAAATCCTCCTCACCAATGAGGGAACGCGCATAGAGTGGGACTACAACTATCTCTACCAAGGGACCTACGTCACCGGAAAGGCCGACGGAAAGCTGGCCATGGCGAGGGACAGCATAGGCGCCGTGGACTACGGCTGGGAGCTAATGACCGAGCACGAACCAAACGAGAAGGTCACAGAAAGACTGCTGAGAAAGATGCACAGCCAGCTGAAGGGCGTTGCCCCGAAGCGCGGCGAGTTCCCAATCGTTGCGGGCCCGATAGTCGTTGGCATAATCGCCCACGAGGCGCTAGGGCACCTCGCGGAGGCAGACCTCACGATAAACTCGCCCTTCAAGGACCTCATTGGAAAGCAGATAGCTCCTGAATACGTTACCATGAGCGAGCGCTACGTCGAGGGCGGCTTTGGAAACGACCGCTATGATGACGAGGGTGTTCCGGTGAGGGACATACGCATCATCGAGAACGGAATTCTCAAGGAGATAATGCTCAACCGCGAGTACGCCCATAAGTGGGGCATGGAGCCGAACGGCCATGCCAGAGCT
>JAMOPD010000046.1 GCA_027064745.1 Thermococcaceae archaeon | reverse complement strand
TTGTTACAAAAACTGTGAATAAAGACTCGTTAGAAAAATTGATGGAAGAACGTCATTTTCTCCACCTCCTGAGGATTAATGGGGCCACGGCGAGACTTACCAAAAAGACCGGACCGCAGATTCCATGTCCCTCTTTCTCTCCGGCGTTCTGAGCATTGGAGCTGTTTTGGGGTGAAGCAGTATCGGAGGTCCTACCGTCACTCACTTTACCGCTTGAGGAAGTATCTAGGGTGTTTTGACCAAGGCATCTGGTCACGTCTTTCTTGACGGTCAGGTAGACATCATCGAGCTTGGTCTGGTTTATCCTCCCAGTTGCAAGTGCATCGTTCATAAAGCTCGAGAGGCTCTGAAAGAGGTCGCTCTCTATAAGAGGAACACAGGAGCCGTATCTCGTCCAGTCCTCCTCCGCCTTCTGGGGATTGAGGATCCTGGGGTCGTACTTAACGTGAAGGTACTGGCCAGAGCTTAAGGTAATGTAAAAGAGGATGTAGGACGCGTTCAGTTGTTCCTCGTACTCCTTGCTCAGGGGCAGAACCACGATATCCCCGGGCCTCGGAGGAATGTGTGTGGCAATTAAATGGTTTGTGGACAGACCTGGAAAATACATATTTTTCCGGTACAGAGTGCGCCTTATTGCATCCCTGAGCGCGTTGGCATTCCCTGTTTTGATGTACTTTACTATGGCTTCTACCGTCTCGTTGCTACGTATCCTGCTTATGTTCACCCACGGCTTGGGTAAGATCGTTGAAAAGTTAACCATGGGAGCATAGACGGAGGATCCGTTTCCCCCTGCAACCAGTTTTATCGGTAGCCCAAGGTAGATGCCCTCAACGCTGAATATCCTATGTGTGAAGTTTAACGTTGCGTTGGATATTATTTCCGAAGCGTTGAAGCCGGAACTCATCTTCGCCTTGTTTATGATGCTCTCAATCACCCAGGGGTTCTCCTTTACCTGTCGAACAAAAGCCTCTGCGTTTTTAACCGCGCTGTTGAGGTAATTCGCGATATCGAACTGGGGCATCAGGAGCGGGAAGGCTCCGACGTACCTCTTCGAACCATTATCAATTAGGTATGAGTCGCCGTTATCCATATTTACAAGAAATGAGAGCTTTATCTCCCTTGGCCAGCCGTATTGAGACGGGTCGAACGAGCCGAATACCCATCCTATGTCCGGAGAAACGGTCAAGTTGGAAAAAGTTACCTTTACAAGGGCATAGCTCTCGTTGTAATAGTCGTATTCTATCGTCAGGTTTTTGGAGCGGAGTTCCTCAACCGCTGGAAACGGCGTGTTCATGTAAATACTGAGCAGTATGGTTGTCCTTGTGTAGTTGTTCTCTGTTTTACTGTTTTCCCCTGTTACGACAATGCTAACGTCGGTAACGTTTTTGCAGTTAACATAGATATTCCCCTTAACAACGACCGCTGAAGTTGAGTTGATGATAACCCCCAAGGTTCTGTTTTCTCTGTATAGAACACAACCGTTTACGTGATATGGTATCACCTTAAAGCTTCCGTTCAATGGCCAGATAACGACCGGGAACGTTATATTCTCATTTTGGTTAGTATCCTGAGCCGAGACAAAAGAGGGGGCAGTTAAAGATGTCTGAATAAAAAGAAGGAAAATAAGAAAAATGGTGGCAAAACCTCTTTCAATTTTCATGTCTCGTTCACCCCTTAACTTACTATTTCTCCCGTTATACCCTGAGTTTCCATATCAACATCCTCATAGCTGTATATATAGCCACTCTTCTTAAAGTCAAAGTGCTTATTGTGTCCACTCTCGCTGACCTCCTCTCCAGCTAGGGCGAGGGTTCCAACGAGTTAACCCCTCGCTAGTTGCGGGGAGGTTTGCGGGCTCATAACCTACTCGTGTTACTACTTTCGGCTCAACCCGCAGGCCCGGTCTCCGGCCCGTTACCCCTACCCCGCAGAGCGGTTCGGGGTTATTGCTTAGAGGCCACCCATTGGAGTTTTCAACCGCTTGAAAGCGGTTTTGAAAGGACGCCTTACGGCGTCAACCCTCCAACACTGGAGGGTAACGTGAAACTCCTCATCCCATCGGGTTACCTTACGGTGGCCTCTTCGAGGCCCTATTACGTTAAGGGAGTTTAAAAGGATTTCGGTCTAAAGAGCTAAACCTTCAATTACCGCATCACCGCCCTAAAGGGCGAGGCTTGAAAAAGAAAAAATATCATTTAAACTTTTGGGGTATGAAAAGTCATCCTTGTCCCCTCCACCTTCTTAACAATGGAACCATTATCAGACCCACAACGAAAGCGGGACCGCACAATGAGCGAGTGTCCTCACTTGAAGTCACAGAATCACTGCTCTCAATCTGCATCACTGAGCTTGATGAAGTCAAAGCACTCGAAGTCGTTGAAACGTCCTCCCCAGACGCATCCAAAAACCCACACACCTCCAGCCGGCCCTTAATGAAAGGATACAGCTCCTCAAAGGCCGTAGCGTTAAAACCATTAACCCTCTGATCCGAAAGAACCCTCAAAAACCAATTCAACGTCTCCACTTTAAGGTTACTCAAACACGCACCAAGCTTCCCCCACCCCTCAATGATGTCCTTAGGCGTGAAGAAGCTCGGATCATACTCCACTTCAAAAGCATCCCCATCCCCCATTAACACAAGCAAGTACGGAGAGTTAAAAGCCCGCGCGTACTCCTCGGGAAGGGGAAGCACAAAGATGTAAGTTTTATTTATGTCCAGTGGCAGCGTCGAGTCCATTACAACCAAACTATCCCCCCACTGGTCAATCATACCCGGAACGTATCCGTCCTCAATATGGATGACACTCCAGATGAAGTCCTCGAGAATGCTCTGATTCCCCGTTTGAAGGAACTCCCGCAGTGCGAGGAGGGTATAATTGTAAGTTGGTATCCCACTGATATTTGAAGGCGGAGAATAATGGAGATACTTGGTGTGAACCAGATAAGGGCCCGGTATGGGCATTATGAACGTCGGCAGGTAATAATACCTGTTCGGCGTTATATTAACGCCCTCAAAGGTCATTTTACACTTGCTAAGATTGTAGAAATGAATCACCATGCGAGTTTCCCGCCCAAGGTAATTGAATTCCGTCTTGAATATCCGGTTGGTAAAGTCCTCCGCCAGCTCGTGAACAACCCTACTCGCCTCCGTCATGTTATTAGCCATCCTCGCCTTCTCCAAAACCTGCTCCACGACCCACGGGTTAGCCTTAATGTCCTCAATCAAGAGCCTCGTGTTGGTCAGAATCGCTTTGACGAAGTTCTCCTCTTTTAACAAAGGGTGCCAGAATGGCGTTACTCCCACGTACTTTTTCGTCCCGTTGTCAAGGAGGTAACCATCACCCGTCCGCTTGTCTATCAAAAGCCTTATCGTAACATTCACAGGCCACCCATAATCCCGCGGATCCAAAGTACCATAAGCATCTTCGTACATAGGATCTGGAACTAGAGTGAGGTTTTTGAAGGAGAAGGTGATGAGTTCGTGAGTGGAATTATAAGGCGAATACTTAACTACCGCGTTCGGAGTTTTAAGTTCAATTGGCCTGTACTCCTGGTGGCCGAGCTTGACTGAGATGTTTATAGCCACTACCGTAACGTTGACGAATCTGTCCCTTGTCCAGTCATAGACTTCTACTGTGCCGTTGCTGGTGTAGATTCCTTCAACTTCAATGGAGGCGTTGTCCACTCCGGGGCAGTTCACGAGAACCCATCCAGTCAGCAAGGCGTAGTGAGTTTCATTTATTACTCCTCTGAATGGGAACTGGCCGAGGTATAGGGCTTTTCCGCACTCCGGGAAGGGGTAAGGAGTCATGGTCATATTCTCGGTGAGAGGATATATATGAGTGTGCAGAGTTGACATGGCGCTTGCCGCAGGGAGCATTAACAGTACGATAAAAAGAGAAAGAAGAGAAAGCCTCCTCATTACCTCGCCTCCTGTTCAAACACGATGGGGAGTTCCTCAGTTTTAACACCATTTGTTCCCTTATACCCAACGAAAAACATCGGGCCGCTGCTGAGGTCGAATTCTCTTGTATAAGTGCGGTCGTAGAGGCTCGTTGGAGTTGTCTCCTCCTGGGACATTATCCTTGGGTTTATAGAAAGCGGGCAGAACTCTCTCTGGCAATCAAGATGCAGTGTGCGAATCAAGGATCCCTCATACTCAACACTTACCCTGTAAACATAATTGTGGAATCTCACGACGACTCCATAGGTCTTTACGGTTGAAGTGGAGGACATAAGCTCCTCTACGCGGTCAATCGTGTAGTCAACTCCAGCTTTAAGTTTAACTACTCTAATGGGAGCGCTAACCTCGGCCCCAGCACTGAGAGTTTCCTCTACCTTCTCCCTTGCTGCCTCCGCACTGCTTGCTTGGACGATGAATGTAATCTCTACCTCCTGCGTATCAGCCAACATAGCCCGGTATATGTGTTTGGTAAATGAAGCTCCATACTCCTCGAATCCGGAGGTTCCTGGCTCATTTATCTCGATGTGAGCTCCTCTGTTGTAATCAGTACCTGCAAAGTCTGTAACCACAAGAAAGTATTCGCCCGTGTCCAGCTTCAGGGGGTAGAGATCCCCATGCACCATGATACCAACACTTGCAACGTCCAAGCGATCCCATGGAATCCTCTTGTATATTGAACCAACTGCCTCTGAACCCGCGAGCGGCTTCAGGTACTTGTACACTGCGTAGTTGTCAACCCCACTCCAGCTCTTGTGGTTGAAGTACACTGGGGTGTCTACCTCTTGAAGTGCCCCCACTGCCGGAGTCGTCGCCCCTACCACCCTTAGTGGCTTTGAAACTAAACCTTATAAGCTTTTCTATTGCGATGTGTAATTTTTGCGGCAGTTGTAATTAATTACAACCGCGCATACACGCAAATATTTTTGTTACAAAAACTGTGAATAAAGACTCGTTAGAAAAATTGATGGAAACTAAGAGCGGAGAGGGCAGGAGCTACTCAACTTTCAGATTCCACGTCAGGGTCATTATGGCAGTGAGCTCCTCACCATCCAAGGGCACCACCCGAATACGTCCACTTTTGAATAACATTGGTGCAAAAGGGATCATGCCGGGGAGAATTGGCCAGTGTTAGTTTAAAAAATCGAAGAAAAAAGAAATCACTTGCTCTTGGCCCTCTGGAGCCTGGCCTCCTGGAAGGCCTTGGTCCACTTGAGCTTCCTCGGGTTCCTGCCCATTCCTGCTTGGACTTCCTCATCAACAAACACTATCCCGTACTCTTCCGTTAATTCTCTGAGCCCCTTCATGAACTCTTCTGGGGGCACAACTACACCTGCATCTCCTTGAATCGGCTCTATTATAATTCCAGCAACATCTTCGTTGAGCTCTTTGACTTTCTTTTCTATTTGATCCAGTGCGCGGTTTGAGAGCTCTGTTGGGTTCTCATAACCATCAATTCCCCAAGAGTTTCTGTAAGGGTCGGGATATTCGACAAAGTGAACATCTTTTATTGGGTGAATTACTTCTTTTACGTTGGGATCAACTATTCCTGTTGCTGATAATGCTCCATAAGTCATTCCATGATAAGAGTGAAGGAATGCAATAATGTGTTTTTTCTTTGTGCTTGCGGCTTTAATTGAGGAATCAACACTGTCGGAGCCAGAAAATCCAAACGTAACTTTCTTCTCAAAATCCCCGGGAGTTATTTCGGTTAGTATTACAGAGCCATGTTAGTATGAATGCCAGCATAACAAGGGCCAAAGCAAAGGTTCCAGCTATGATTGAGTCTTTTCTCTCTTCTAACTAACCTATCTAGCACGAATAAGACTGCTGGAATTACCCCGAGATTATATGCAAAATACTGTATTCCCGAAATCATAGCTTGTATTGGCATTCCAGGCGCGAGGATTATGTACAACATTACTGTCCCTATTGTTTCAAACGATTCAATGGCTCTCCTACCATAGAAATGCAAGATACCGACAGCGAGTATTATTGTTATTGCACCAATCATATATGGAATATTGAACATATCTTCCAAAATGTTAGCCGCTGCTGAGCCAACAACAGCAATTATTATGACCGCTAAGGGGATATATGTAATATCAAATGCAGGCCAGAACTTCCATAGCAGTTGCTTTATCCAAGTTTTATAGTCAAACGCCTTGAATACCCTTGCAAGCTCGAATGATAATGTTGTAGCTATCCAGAAGCCCAGTGTAACCATAATTATTGAATAGATGCCGTTGACTCCGTATTTTCCTGCATACTCCATGACTTCCCTACCCGTTGTAAACGGATTGGAATATTATCGCGGGGAGAAGCCATCTGTAGAATATTCCATATTTGTGTTGATTGCCCATGTTGCTCCCTCCGCAAATTATAAGTATATGACGAGGGTAATCCCACAAACTCCCAATCAACAGCACCAAACTCATGTCATGGCTGAAGAACTCGACAGAAATTACCAAGTCCTAAATTTTTTGTCCACAAAGTGCAGAAAACAGCCAGAAAATCCAAAGTCGTTATCGAAATTGACGAAGTTTACCCACACACTGGCAGAAAAGGGTTTAAAAACTCTCGGAAGGAGAGGCAGTTAGAACGTTAGGGGGACTGCAAAGTCCGAAAAACCGCCGATGGTGACCTGAAAAAATTTTTTATTTCCGAGAGAACACCAAAGATGGGAGATCACCATGCTGAGGATGGCATTCATAGACGTCGAAGGAACCTTGACAAAGTTCGAGTTCTGGGAGGAGATAGCGAACTACGTTGAAGTGGGAGAGGAGATAAGGAGCCTTCTCTATAGGGGTCTTGCTGGGGAGGTCGACTGGTTTGAGAGCTTTAATAAAAGGGTAGAGCTCATAAAAGGAGTCGATAAGGAAACGATTTTAAGGACATCCCAAAAGCTCGTGCTTCCCACTCAGGCAAGAGAGCTGGTAAAGATATTAAAGAACGAGGGTTTTTTCGTCGTTTTGGTTAGCGGATGCTTTAGGGAAGTCCTCAAGAAACCCCTAACTTACACTAATGCAGATATACTGGTTTCGAACAAGCTAATTTTCAAGAACGGAAAGGTGTATGGGGCTTACATATCCGTTAGAAACAAAGGTGAGGTTATAGATAGGTTCTTGACAGAGAGGAGTTTCGTTTTAGCCATTGGAGACGGAGGCAACGATATCCCAATGTTCGAAAAGGCCGATGTAAGCATTGCCGTTGGAAACAATAGGAAAGCCATCGAATACGCCGATTTTAACGCCAAAGACCTCGACGATGCCATAAAGATAGTCCAAAAGGTGCTTGAAAACGACATGAAAATCGGAAAAGGATGCACGCACTATCAAGAGGCTCTGGAGACCGTTTAAAAAGTTAAGGTCGAAGGATTTCGAGGCTGTTGAATGGCTCACTAAAGTTGCAGACATAACCAAAGAGTTATAATTGAAGCTGGGTACTAACCTCTGGTGAAATCAATGCCCAAAGAAAAGGTGAGCATTGCGAAGGCGGTTAAAGAACTCGTTCTGTCCAGACCAGCAATTAGAGAATGCTTGGTTTTAGGTATCATAAACTATAGTGCTCTGGCGAGAGTCCTATTGGAGGAGTTGGAAAGAAAGGGCATTAAAACTTCAGCTGGAGCAGTAAAGATGGCTTTGATAAGAATTGGTGAGGAGCTGAAGAAGGAGAGAGCGTCTTTTGAGGAGAAAATCAAAAATGTGATTGCGAAAACTGTTATTGAGCTTCAATCTGATTTGATCGTTGTAACAGCCGAAAAAAGGGCTGTTTTGAGTAGAATCGAAAGGCTTTCAAAGGTAATGGAGAAGGCAAGGTTTTTCCAGCTCACTCAAGGTGTTGAGACATTTACGATTGTCGTTTCAAGTGAAGAAAAGGACGAAATAATCAAGATTTTAGGGAGGGAGAATATAGTCGACCTCATTGAAGGGCAGACAGCAATAGTTTTAATAAGCCCCGAAGATATAATTGAAACACCTGGAATTGTTGCCTTCATTACATTAGCCCTCTCCTTTAATGGAATAAACATAATCCAAGTAATTTCCTGCCACAAAGACACAATATTTGTCCTTGATAGAAGGGACGCCCCGAAAGCCTACCAAATCCTTGAAGAGCTGATTTTGAAGATGAGAAAGCAAAGCTCTTAAAGAAAAATAAAAAAGAAAGATCAGAAAGCCTTTTTGCCTTTCTCCCCAGTTTTAATCCTAAAACTTTTATTAGAAGCTCAATCTTCATCAGCCTTCCTTTAAATCGTATTGTTGTTTCCCCTCTCGTCTCTTCCCATCCTTGAAAGGCTACAAAGGCTGTGCTAGTTCTCATTATTGTTGCATTTATAACAAAATTTTTCAATTTTGACACATTAGTTACAAAAAATATAAAAAGTGTTCCTTTTATTTTAGCTCGGGTGATTTAGGTGAAGGCAGTTTTGTCATATTCAGGCGGTTTGGATACATCGGTTATCCTTAAGCTAATGCAAGAGAAGCTGAACGCGGAGGTGGTAACAGTTACGGTAGATGTAGGACAAAAAGACGACTTTGAGAAAATTGAGGAGAAGGCTTTGAAGTTGGGGGCAGTAAAGCACTATACAATCGATGCAAAGGAGGAGTTTGCGAAGGAATACCTGGCTAAAGCGATTAAAGCTAACGCCCTTTATGAGGGGGCTTATCCCTTAGCAACTGCCTTAGCAAGGCCTTTGATAGCAAAGAAGATAGTAGAGATTGCTAAAAAAGAAAACGCCGATGTGATAGCTCACGGTTGCACTGGAAAAGGTAATGATCAAGTGAGGTTCGATTTGGCAATTAAAGCACTCTATCCAGAAATTAGGATAATCGCTCCAGTAAGGGAGTGGGGTCTAACAAGGGACTGGGAGATGGAATACGCAAAGAAAAACGGCATTCCCGTTAAGGAAAAGATCTACAGCATTGACGAGAATCTTTGGGGAAGGAGCATAGAAGGGGGAATTCTAGAGGATCCCTCTAAAGAGCCGCCAGAGGAAGTTTTTAAGTGGACGCTTTCACCAGATAAAACTTCCGAAAAGCCTGAGTATGTGACGATTGAATTTGAGGAGGGAATCCCAGTTGCCTTAAATGGAAAGGAAATGGACTTAGTTGAGCTCATAGAGACGCTGAACTTAATAGCTGGAAAGCACGGGATTGGAAGGATAGACCACATTGAAGATAGGGTCGTTGGAATAAAGAGCAGGGAAGTCTATGAAGCGCCAGCAGCAATAACTATAATCAAAGCCCACAAAGACCTCGAAAAGTTCACCCTCACAAAATGGGCTCTTGAGTTTAAGGAAATCGTTGATTCCAAATGGTCGTGGCTCGTCTACAATGGTCTCTGGTTCGAGCCACTTAGGGAAGCGTTGGATGCGTTCATAGATAAAGTTGAAGAAAAGGTCAACGGGACTGTCAAAGTAAAGCTCTACAAAGGAAATGCCATTGTCGTTGGAAGGTCTTCCGAGAATGCACTCTACGATACAAAGCTTGCAACTTACGAGAAGTTCAGCACCTTTGACCAAAAGCTTGCAATTGGCTTTATTGAGCTCTTTGGACTGCAGAGCGTTTTGGCTTATAGCGTTGCCAACAAGTCTAAATCACTAGGGGGGTTTGGAATCGAAAAAGCAAAAGCAGAGAAGGTTGCTAGCTAAGGTGATGCTATGTACAGGAAGAACTTGCTGGGTGATATAGACTCTGAAATCCTTTCCTATATTTCTTCTATGGAAGAGGATAGGGAGCTCGTTAAGGAGGTTATTGAAAGTTTGATCGCCCATGTGAAAGCCCTAGCATCTCAAAACCTTATTCCCGCGGAAAAGGGAGAGAAAATATTAAAGGAATTAGAAAACCTCCTTGAAGACCCTTCTCCGCTATTCAAAATTGAAGCTGAAGACGTTCACGAGGCTATCGAGATTTACCTAAAGCAAAAGCTTGGTGAGGATGAGGGGTACTTGGCTTTAGGGAAGAGTAGGAATGACCACGTCTCAGCGGCTTTAAGGCTGAAGGCAAAGAAACTTCTAATCGAGCAGATAAAAGAAGTTTTGACTTTTAGGGGCATTCTCCTGGAGAAGGCTAAAAACCATCTCACCACAATAATGCCAGCTTTTACCCATTTACAGCCAGCACAGCCCTCAACATTTGCCCACTCTTTGTGCTACATAGAAGAAACTCTGGCAACATACACGAAGGCACTATTCTTTGCCCTCGAAATAGTAGATAGCTCTCCTTTGGGTGCTGGAGCCGTTGGGGGGACGAGTGTTCCATTGGATAGAAAAAAGCTTGGGAAGGAGCTGTTTAGCGGGATAGTGTTTAATTCAATAAACGCAGTGAGCAACAGGGACTTTTTAGGAATTGCCTGCTCAATCGACGTTAATCTCTCGGTTTTCCTTTCAAGGATAGCTGAGGACATAGTTATCTTTTCCACGTCCCAGTTCAACTATCTTAGGTTACCAAAGGAGCATCTAGCTACGAGTAGCATGATGCCTCAAAAGAAAAATCCAGTAACGATGGAGATAGCCAGGGCATGGGGGGCAGAGAGCATAGGTCATTTCGTCGCTCTGCTAACGATTTTGAAAGGCCTTCCAACTGGCTACAATTTGGACATGCAGGAGGCAAATAAGCATGCTCTCAAGATATTAAAGGGAACACTTGAGACGCTGAAGATTTTTGCCGACCTTTTTGCTAAAATTGAGGTAAATGAAGCTAACTTGCTGAGGGATGCGAAAATTTTCCCAATTCTAGCAACAGACATTGCTGAGAAAGTTGCTTTGGCAAGTGGAAGGCCGTATAGGGAAGTTTACGGTGAAATAGCCAAGCTTGTTAAGGAATCAGAGAGTGCCGAAGAATTCTACGCTAAAGTTGAGAAGAAATATGGAATCAAAATCAGCTTGGAAGAGGGAATCAAAAAACCTGTTATAGGCTCTCCAAATCCCGAAAAAGTCAAGGAATACATTGAGCTTGCGGAGAAATGCCTTAAGGAGGACTATGCTAAGCTGAAGCTTTTGACGTCAACTTGCCAATATTAGAGTTGCAAGAATTTATTATTAGGCAGATTTGTGCTCATAGATATGGGAGCAAAACCCGAAGGTGGTTCAAGTGAAGGCTTACCTCCTATTAGAAGATGGGACCATTGTGGAAGGGAAGGGATTCGGAGCTGAGGGAGTCAAGTTCGGGGAAGTGGTCTTTACCACGGCGATGGTCGGCTACCCAGAGTCCCTAACGGACCCTTCATACAAGGGGCAAATCTTGGTCATGACTTATCCACTAATCGGAAACTACGGCGTGCCAAGTAAAGAGACAAAGGAGAACGGCATTCCCCTTCACTATGAATCAGATAAAATTCAAGTTGAAGGTTACGTGATTTCAAAACTCATGCGAGCAAGCCACTGGGCAAGCGAAATGAGCTTAGACGAGTGGCTCAAAAGGGAGGGAGTTCCGGGAATAGAGGGCGTTGATACAAGGGCACTAGTTAAGAAGATAAGGGAAAAAGGAGTTATGATGGGAGCTTTGGCCGTTGGTGATTATGAGAAGGAAGAGCTTGAAAAGATCATGGAGAAGGTCAAAAAGCTGAGCTATGATGAGGCAAATTTTGTAGATAAGGTGACTCCAAAAGAAATAATAATTCATGAACCAAAAAAAGCAGATAAGACCGTTGTTGTAGTTGATTGTGGAGTTAAGTATGGCATTCTGCGAGAATTCTTAAAGAGAGGCTTTAAGGTCATAAGGATACCTTACACTTACGACCCAATAAAGGCCTTCGAAGAATTTAACGCCGATGGGATATTCCTAAGCAACGGCCCAGGGAATCCGGCTTTGCTGAAAACACTAATAGAGAACGCCAAAGCCATAATTGAGTACAACGTCCCGACAATGGGAATATGCTTGGGCAGTCAGATATTGGCTTTAGCTGATGGCGCAGAGATTTACAAGCTTAAATACGGCCATAGGGGAGTTAACAAGCCGGTAAAAGACCTAAAAACAGGAAAGACCTTTGTAACGACGCAAAACCACGGCTACGCTATAAAGCCCGAAAGCTTGAACGAATTTAAAGTTTGGATGATTAACCTTGACGATAAAAGTGTCGAGGGGATTTATCACCCAAATAAGCCGATTATAGCAACCCAATTCCACCCCGAGGCTTCTCCCGGGCCTTTAGATTCAACTTGGATCTTTGATCTCTTTGCAAAACTAATCAAAGGTGATATCCATGGTTTCTAAAGTCTTGGTTTTGGGTTCTGGTGCAATAAAGATCGGAGAGGCCGCTGAATTCGATTACAGCGGGAGTCAGGCATTAAAAGCCCTAAAGGAAGAAGGCATTGAAACTATCTTAGTAAACCCAAACGTTGCTACAATCCAGACTAGCCATGAGATGGCAGACAAAGTTTACCTCCTTCCCCTAGATGTCAAATTTGTTGAGGAGGTTATAAAGAAAGAGAGGCCAGATGGAATTTTGTTAGGCTTTGGTGGGCAAAGTGCCTTATCTTTGGGTGTGGCATTACATGAAAGCGGAGTCTTGGACAAATACGGTGTTAAAGTCCTTGGAACACCCATAGAAGGCATAAAGAAAGCCCTGGATAGAGAAAGGTTTAGGGAGACAATGATAAAAGCTGGTCTCCCAGTACCACCAAGCGGAGCGGCTAAAAGCGTTGATGAAGCAATTGAAATAGCAGAGAAGATTGGCTTCCCTGTCATCGTTAGGGTGAGCTTCAACCTCGGCGGTAGAGGTTCTTTCGTTGCTTGGAATAGGGAGGAGTTTGAAAACTATATCATTAGGGCTTTCGCTCAGAGTGAGATTGGCGAGGTTTTGGTCGAGAAATACCTCTACCATTGGAAGGAAATAGAGTTTGAAGTTGTGAGGGATAAAAACGGAAATGCTGTTGCCGTTGCATGCTTAGAGAACGTTGACCCAATGGGAGTCCATACTGGAGATTCCATAGTTGTCGCTCCTTCTCAAACCCTTACTAACAGAGAGTACCAAATCCTAAGAAGTGCGGCAATAAAGGTCGCTGAAGCAATAGGTTTAGTTGGCGAGTGTAATGTCCAGTTGGCCTTAAATCCAAAATCCGAGGAATTCTATGTTATTGAGACAAATCCAAGGATGAGCCGCTCATCTGCACTAGCGAGCAAGGTAACGGGTTACCCCTTAGCATATATAGCGACAAAGCTTGCTTTGGGCTATACCTTGGATGAGCTCTTGAATGGTGTAACCGGAGTTACCACAGCGGCTTTTGAGCCGAGCTTAGATTATGTTGTCGTTAAAGTCCCGAGATGGGACTTAGAGAAGTTTGAAAACGCAAACAAGAGGATAAATTCAGAGATGAAGAGCATTGGAGAAGTCATGGCAATAGGGCGGAACTTACATGAGGCACTCCAAAAAGCAATTAGAATGGTTGATATCGGGGATGAACTGATTGGTGAATATTACGAAAAGGATGAGCCCTTGGAAGAGGTCATGAAGAGAATAAGGAACTATGAACCCCATATGCCAATGCACATAGCTAAAGCATTAAAGCTTGGAGCAAGTGTTGATGAGATTCATGAAATCACTGGAATAGACCGCTTTTATCTCTACATAATTGAAGACCTCGTTAAAACGGCAGAAGAGCTAAAGAGGAACCCAACTGAAGAGCTTATAAGTGAAGCGAAAAAGCTCGGCTTTAGCGATAAGCAAATAGAGATGCTAACAGGTAAAAAGCACTTCAAAAAGCCAAAAATCTTCGTGAAGCAGATTGACACTTTGGCCGGAGAATTCCCTGCGAAGACAAATTATCTGTACATGACCTATGATGCTCAAGAAAACGACATCTCTCCTCACACGGAAAAGCCAAAAGTTTTGATTTTGGGTGCCGGAGTCTTTAGGATAGGGGTTAGCGTTGAGTTTGATTGGGCAGTTGTGAATTTCGCAAATTCAGCAAAAAAGAGGGGTTACGAAGTCATAGTTCTTAACTACAATCCTGAAACAGTTTCAACAGACTGGGACATTAATGATAAGCTCTATTTCGAGGAGATAACCCTTGAGAGAGTTTTGGATATCTACAATTTTGAGAAGCCTGAAGGTCTCGTTGCCTTTGCTGGTGGGCAGTTAGCTAATTCCTTAGCTAAAAAGCTTGAGCAGAATGGAGTTAGGCTTTTGGGAACGAGAGGAACGAGCGTTGATGTAGCTGAAAATAGAGCGAAGTTCTCTAAACTCCTCAAAGATTTGGGGATAAGGCAGCCACCTTGGATAGTTGCGAAAAGCCTTAAGGAGGTTTTAAAGTTCGCCGAGGAAGTTGGGTATCCGGTTATGATAAGGCCAAGCTATGTCTTGAGCGGAACTGCAATGAAAGTTGCCTACAATGAGAAAGAGCTGAGAGAATATCTCTGCTTGGCGGCAAAGGTATCTCCAGAGCACCCGGTGGTGGTTTCAAAATTCTTAGATGCTATGGAAGCCGAGATAGATGCTGTGTCAGATGGAAAAAGGGTTGCCGGCGTTACTTTAGAGCACATAGAGAAAGCCGGTGTCCACAGTGGAGACGCCACGATGGTAACGCCTTACCGCTATCTAAAGCCAAAGCAAGTTAAAAAAATGCAAGAAATCGCTTTAGAGCTTGCTTTGGCTTTAGGAATTAGAGGGCCGTTCAACATACAGTTCTTGGTAAGCGATGACGTCTATGTCCTTGAACTAAACTTAAGGACGAGCAGGTCAATGCCATTCTCAAGCAAAGCAAGAGGCGTAAATTTAATGGAGTTAGCGGCTCAGGCAGTTTTTGATGGAAAGCTCTCAATTGGTGAGGAGTACAAATACTATGAAATACCTCCAAAGGCTTTCGCTGTGAAAAGTCCACAGTTCTCTTGGTCCCAACTCCAAAACGCTTATCCGTTCTTAGGCCCAGAAATGCGTTCCACTGGAGAGGTAGCAGCTCTCGGTAGCGAATTCGAGGATGCACTACTTAAGAGCTGGCTCTCAGTGAAGCCAAACAGAATGCCCGAAAAGAGCATATTAGTCTACGGCTATGGAAGAGAAAAAGAGAAGCTAAGCGAAACAGCTAAGATACTTGAATCTCTCGGCTATGAGGTATTTACGCTTGAAGATGCTTTAAGCATCGGAAACCCCATAAGCGAAAAAAAGGCAATAGCGTTAATGAAAAGTAGTAAGATCGACTTGGTGATGACCTCTGGCTATGCAAAAGACAGGGATTACAGGGTAAGGAGAACTGCCGTTGATTTAAACGTCCCAATTGTTTTAGATGCAAACTTGGCTTATGAGCTTTCAAAAGCTCTCGCTTGGGCCAAGGAGAACGAGTTTGAAATTAAAGAGCTAAGCGAATACTATGGAAAAATAAAGCTAAGAAACATGCCCACACCCATAGAGCAGCTTATTCAAAGTTTCTGAAGCATTGACTTTCCATTTATTATCGTAGCACTTCTTTTCCGAAAATTCTGTGAGGATGCTTCGTATTTGCCAAGCATCTTCTTTTCATTTCGCAATCTCTTTCTCCAATGCTCAAAAATTTCTCCGATGATAATTTGAGGAAAATCAAAGAATTTTAGTGATAGCTCGGGTAGCCTAAAAATATCTTCGAAGATGACCAAAGTTTTCCGAAACGTTTATATACCCATTCATGAATGTTGGGAATGTCAGATCAGACAGGGGGGTGGTACCATTAAGAGCCATACAACTGCTGGACTCAACATTGAGAGAAGGAGAGCAATCACCAGGGGTTAATTTTACTCCTGAGCAGAGATTGAGGATAGCGGTAGAGCTGGATGAATTTGGGGTTGAGTTCATAGAAGTAGGACACCCGGCAGTAAGTCAAGACGTAATGGAGGGCATAAAACTAATAGCCAACCAAGGATTGAAAGCAAACCTTCTAGCACACTCAAGGGCTTTGAGAAGGGACATAGATTTAGTTTTGGACACGAATGTAAACTGGGTAGGGATATTCTTCTGTCTCTCAAATGCCTGCCTTCAAAAGCGCTTCAACATAACCCTTGAGCAAGCTTTAGACAGGATTGAAAGAGCAATCCTCTATGCCAAAGATCATGGCTTAAAAGTGCGCTTTACACCAGAAGACGCAACAAGAACGGAATGGGAAAACCTCGAGAGGACCTTAAGCTTAGCGAAAGAACTTAAAGTCGACAGAGTAAGCATAGCAGATACAACAGGAAGTGCTCACCCGCTTTACTTCTACGAGCTCGTTAGAAGAGTAGTTAGCTTCGGCATTCCAACCAACGTTCACTGCCACAACGATTTGGGCTTAGCCTTGGCAAATGCAATAATGGGCATTGAAGCTGGAGCAACGTTAGTGGATGCAACGATAAATGGCATAGGAGAGAGAGTCGGAATAGTGGATTTAGCTCAAATTTCAACGATCCTCTACTATCACTACGGAATCAAGCACTACAAGCTTGAAAAGCTCTACGAGTTGAGCCAAATCATCCAAGAAATAACTGGAATTAGAGTGCAGAGAAACTACCCAATAGTTGGAGAAAACGCATTCATACACAAAGCTGGCTTGCATGTTTCCGCCGTGATAAAAGACCCCCGGTTTTACGAGTTTTTGCCAGCAGAGATCTTTGGAAGAGAGAGGGTGATTTATTTAGACAAATATGCAGGAAGGGACTCGATAAAATTCTACTTGGAAAAAATGGGAATTAGGGATGAAGGAATTACTGAAAAACTGCTCAGCATTGTGAAGAACTCTCAGGGAGTCTTCACCCCAGAAAGGCTTCTTGAAGAGGCAAGAAAAATGGGGGGAGTAGAATGACAATTGTTGAAGAGCTATTGAATGCAAAAGCCGGAGAGGCCGTGATAAGGGAAGTTGATTTAATCTACGCTCATGACGGAACGATGCCCCTAATCATTGAATCTTTTAGAAAGACATTCACAAGAGTAAGAAAACCCGATAGAGCTTTCATTTTCTTTGACCACGTTTATCCAGCACCAACTGTGAAAATAGCAAATCTGCAGAGAGAAATCAGGGAATTCGCAAGGGAACAGGGAATTAGAATATTCGAAGGCTACGGTATCTCACACCAGGTCGTTCCAGAGGAAGGCCTATTAGAGGGAGCAAAAATAATCATTGGAGCGGATTCACACACGCCCACGTTAGGTGCCTTTGGAGTGTTTGCCGTTGGAATGGGGGCAACCGACACTGCCATAGCTTTGGGATTAGGCAAAACTTGGTTCAGAGTTCCGGAAAGCGTTAGGGTAAACCTCGAAGGAAGATTAGGCAAAAATGTTATGGCAATGGACTTAATGCTTCACTTGATCGGATTACTGAGAGACTTTGACATGAACTACAAGGCCCTAGAGTTCTTCGGAAATCTTGACTTTTCAATTGACGAAAAAATGACAATAGCAAACTTCAGCGTTGAGACAAATGCAAAAACAGCTGTTTTAGACAACGGAACCTTCAGCGGAGACGGGAATTACTTGAGGGAGATTACAATAGAGCTCGGCCAAATTGAGCCTCTAGTAGCTCTACCACACCACCCAAGCAATGTTGAGAGAGTTGAGAAGACTAAAAGAAAGATTGACCAAGTTTTCATAGGCTCATGTACCAACGGAAGGCTTGAGCAACTTAGGAGAGTAGCAGAAATCCTTGAAGGCGAACAGGTTAGTGTGAGAACCTTTATAGGGCCAGCATCAAGGAAGATTTACCTCCAAATGATAAAAGAAGGGATTATGCAAAGGCTAATTGACGCAGGAGTTACCCTTCTTCCTCCCGGATGTGGGCCTTGCTTAGGAAGGCACATGGGAGTAGCTGGAGATGGAGAGATAATCCTAAGCACAACAAACAGGAACTTTAAAGGAAGAATGGGCTCTCCAAACGCTGAAATCTATCTTGCTAGCCCTGTTACTGCAGCGGTGAGTGCAATTTATGGAGAGATAACGAATCCGGAGGATGTGCTATGAGGGTATGGAAATTTTGGGATAATGTTTCAACTGATGAGATAACCCCTGGGAGATACAACTTAACTAAAGACCCACAAGAATTAGCCAAAATAGCGTTCATAGAAGTTAGACCAGAGTTCTCTCAAAATGTAAAACCAGGAGATGTGATAGTTGGTGGAAGAAACTTTGGAATTGGTTCATCGAGGGAGTCAGCCGCTTTGGCATTGAAAGCCTCTGAAATAAGTGGAATTATCGCAAAGTCCTTTGGAAGGATATTTTACAGGAATTGCATTAACTTGGGCATTCCTCTCTTAATTGGCGACACGGACTGGCTGAACGATGGAGATGAGATTGAAGTTGACTGGAAACGAGGAATTGTGAGAAAAGGTGACGAGGTAAGGAAGTTTAAGCCATTGGATGGCTTCCTCTTCGAGATAGTTGAGAGCGGTGGAATAATTGAATACGTGAGAAGGAGGGGAGACCTGTGTATAGAGTAGCGGTCATTAAGGGAGATGGCATTGGTATTGAAGTTACGGAAGCCGCGATGGAGGTCATAAACGCGGTAACTAATAAAATAGAGTTCGTTGAGTTTGAAGGCGGCTTTGAGGTATTCAAAAGATATGGAGTCCCAATAAGAGAGGAAGACTTGGAAGAGATAAAGAAAATGGATGCTGTTTTATTTGGAGCGACGTCAACACCTTTCGACGTTCCAAACTACAAAAGCTTAATCATAACGCTTAGAAAGGAACTTAACCTTTATGCTAACCTAAGGATCATCCCCGATTTGTGGAATGGGAGGGAAATCTACATCGTTAGGGAGAACAGCGAAGGTCTTTATTCTGGGCTTTACGATGTTGAAGAAGAGAAAGTTGTTGATTACAGGGTAATAACAAGGGAAGGAGCTGAAAGAATAGCAAGATTCGCCATAAATTTGGCAAAAGAGAAAGGGGAGAAGATTACTTTCGTCCATAAAGCAAATATCCTAATGGGTGACAAGTTCTTTAGGAAAATTGTCCTAAGTTTAGCCGAAAGGAAAGGAGTCGAGGTCAGAGAGAAAATTATAGATTCCTTCACAATAGAACTTGTCAAGAATCCATGGAGTCAGGGGATTATTTTAACGGAAAATCTCTTTGGCGACATTCTCTCGGACTTAGCAGCTATTCACGCAAGGAGTATTGGAATTGTTCCCTCTGGGAACTATGGTGATGATATAGCCCTATTTGAGCCTATTCACGGAACTGCACCTGACATAGCTGGGAAGGGAATAGCTAATCCAATTGGGGCTATTTTGAGCGGTGCCATGCTTTTGGATTATCTCAACTTAAACGGTCAAATTATCTGGGAAGCTGTCAAATCTTACGTCAGAAAAGGCAACCTAACGCCCGATTTGGGAGGGACTGCAATGACGAAGGATGTCGTTGAAGGAATTATCGGGGAGATAGAATATCGAATTGACCCCTTGGAGTGGGACGAAGTTTGGATTGATGAAATTAGGATCAACTTTATCCCAACGCTTTTCATAAAGTAATGTTTCATTTGTAACAAAAACTAAGAATTTAGAAATAAATGCTACAAAAAAAGATTTAAAGCTTTCCAAATGTTAAGTGAAAGGAGGTGATGGGAAGTGGTAGAGTGTCCAGTTTGCGGAGCGAAGATTGAGGTCGGAAAGTTAGAGCTACACCAGATAATTGAGTGCCCGGTCTGCGAAGCCGAGCTTGAGGTGGTTGGCCTAGACCCAGTAGTCTTGGAAGAAGTCCCAGAGGTAGAGGAGGACTGGGGAGAGTAGCTCCTTAATTTTCTTTTTGGAGGCCAGGCAATGAAAATCGGCATAACATACACAATAATGCGTAAGGAGGAGATGATGCTCAAAGAGAGAGCAAAGGATTACGGAGAAGTGATTATGCTCCACGATAGCGACGTTATTTTCCCCCAAAGCTACGACTTAGATGTTGTGATAATAAGGAATGTCAGCCACTTTAAAGCCCTATACTTAGCAAAGCTCTTCGAGAGTGCAGGAATCCCAACGGTGAACCCCTTCCACATAATACTTGAGGCCGGAGACAAACTCCTAGCAACTTTGAAGCTTAGCAAAAAGGTCAAAGTCCCGAGATGGGGTGTCGCCTTTGATGAGAAAGGCGTCAAAAGAGTCGCTGAAACTCTTGGTTATCCCATAGTTTCAAAGCCAGTCTTCGGAAGTTGGGGAAGGCTGATAACGAAAATAAACGATGATGATGCATTGGAAGGAATCATAGAGCACAAAAAGTGGCTGAGCAATCCGCTTTACAAAATCTACTACCTCCAAGAATTTGTCAAAAAGCCAGGAAGGGACATTAGGAGCTACGTTATTGGAGGAGAATTTGTTACTGCCATTTACAGATATTCCGAACATTGGATAACAAATACGGCTAGAGGGGGAAAAGCTGTCCCCTGTGATGATGAAGAGGTAAAGGAGATTTCCATTAAGGCCTGGGAAGCATTTGGGGAAGGCGCTTTGGCCATAGACATCTTCGAGAGTGAGGAAGGGTTGGTAGTTAATGAGGTTAACCCAACCATGGAGTTTAAGAACACAGTCAAAGTCACCGGGGTGGACGTGGCTAAGAAAATAGTTGAATATGCCGTCGAGGTGGCTAAAGGATGATTAAGGCAGCAGTTGTTGGTGCAAGTGGTTATATTGGGGGAGAGTTGGTTAGACTCTTAGCGATGCATCCCGAGGTTGAGATAACGGCAATAACATCAAGAAGATATGCAGGGAAAAAAGTTCACAAGGTTCATCCAAACTTGAGGGGGCTAAATTTGCGCTTTACAAAGGATTACAACTTTGACG